>DAOVYZ010000031.1 GCA_030635365.1 Bacteroidales bacterium | reverse complement strand
AATGTAATTCTTTTCAAAGGTAATGATCACTTTTTTGAACAAATGGGAAATTTAAAATTCAAGATTGACCCAAAATCTTTTTACCAAACAAATTCAGAACAAGCTTATAATTTATATTCCAAAGTACTTAAATTTGCTGCATTAACTGAAAAAGAAACTGTTTATGACCTTTATGCCGGGACGGGAACTATCGCTAATTTTATTGCTAAAAAAGCAAAAAAGGTTATAGGGATTGAATATATTGAAGATGCTATTGAAGATGCTAAAGAAAACTCAAAAATAAATGGTTTAGATAATACTTCATTTTACGCAGGAGATATAAAAGAGGTATTAAACGAAAGTTTTATTAAAAAGAATGGTAAGCCGGATGTAATAATTACTGATCCCCCAAGGGCAGGAATGCACAAAGATGTTGTTAATACTATCCTAAATGCTGATCCTAAAAAAATAGTATACGTTAGTTGCAACCCGGCAACCCAGGCCCGGGATATTAATCTTTTAGATAATAAGTATAAGGTTACTAAAGTACAACCCGTTGATATGTTTCCACACACATATCATGTTGAAAACATTGTACTTATGGAGAGAAAGATGAATTAATTTTTGATATAAGACCGTATATCTATAAATAAATCATTATTTTAAGATTTGGATATTAACAATATTTATTTAAATTAGCTCACATTATTGACAGAATTTATATCTAAATTATTTCTTTCTGACATATTTTTTTACTTATAATGACACAAACTTCACCTGCTTCTGAAAATAAAATACAATCTAATTACACTAATTTACTTTTTGGAGACAGAGAAGATTTTAGCCTTGAACACAGACTTTTTAACTCGGTATGCCTTTTTGCTTTTTGTGCCGCATTTCTAGGAAGTATTACAAATATTATACTACACCTTGATATAATATTAACCCTGTTCACAGTATTTTCCGCAATAGTTTATTCCGGTTTATATTACTTATCCCGAAAACGAAACATCTTTGCTCCATTAGTAATGCCATTTATTTATTACTCATTTATAATCTTAACTACTCAATGGTTTTTAAATGCCGGATCAGAAGGCCCTGTTTTATTTATTTACCTCGTTGCACTTGTGCTCTTCGTCATTATTACTGAAAAACTAAAAAGAATTTTAGTAATAATAAGTATTTTAATAAACCTGTTACTTTTGTTTTATATCGAAAAGGAATTCCCTAATTATATTACCGGTTATGAAAATGAGCATATTAAATTCTATGATATATCAATAACTTTTCTGTTTTCATTTATACTAATTTATTTTATAGTTGCTATCCTGGTTAGAAATTATCATGAAGAAAAATCTATTTCAGCTTCTCAGAGGGATAAACTACTCAACCAACAAAAACAAATAATTGACAGTATTAATTATGCAAAAAGTTTACAGACAGCTTTATTAACTGAACAAAATTCTATCAAAAAAATCATTCCCGATCATTTTATCTTTTACAAACCCAAAGATATTGTTAGTGGTGATTTTTACTGGGCAAAGAAAGTGAATGATTATACTGTTATTGCAGCAGCCGATTGTACAGGGCATGGTGTTCCGGGGGCTTTTATGAGTGTGCTGGGAATATCTCTTTTAAACGAAATTATTCGAAGAAAAAATATAAAGAAAGCAAGTCAAACTCTTGAAGTTTTAAGATATGAATTAAAAGAAAGCCTAAATCAATCGAAAAAAGATTATTCATATTATAACGGAATGGATATTGCTTTATGTGTTATAGATCATGATAAGAAAATTATTGAATATGCCGGAGCCAATGCTCCATTGTATATGTTGCGAAATAATAAACTTATTGAATATAAGCCTACACGAAATCCTATAGGCCTTACTCCCATTGAAATTCCATGTCAAAATAATGAAATCGAATATGAAAGTGATGATATCTTTTATTTATTTTCTGACGGCTTTATGGATCAATTTGGTGGAGACGAAGGAAAAAAATTCCGTTCAAGAAGATTTAAACACATGCTACTTGAGCTTCATGATAAACCTTTTGATATACAAAAGAAGATAATTGAGCTCAACTTAAAAAAGTGGATGAACAATTCTTTTGAGCAGGTTGATGATATTATGATATTTGGTTTTAAACCATAAAAAATGAGGGTGTAAAAAGTCTTTGTGAGTCTTTGTGTTTCCTTTGAGTTACTTTGAGTTACTTTGTGGTATAATGACAAAGCGTTGTTACACAAAGTTTCACAAAGAAGGCCCAAAGTTCCGCAAAGCAAAAAAATAACAATTTTCTAATTTCTTTGACTTTTTACACCCTCATTTTTTTCTTAGCTATGCTTCTATTTTATTTTCTCAGGTATTTTAACATCCGGATGTTCTGATTTAAAATTAACCCAATAATTTTTAATTGTACCTTTAACATCTTTCTGCAAAAGTAATATTCCAAACAAATTAGGTATTGCCATAAATACTACTGTTAACAATGACAAGTTCCATATAATTGTAGTATCAGTAAATCCTGCGAAAAAGAATCCTATGACATAAAAGATTCTATAAAATACTACATATTTTGATCCAAATAAAAATGTAACTGACCTATCGCCATAATAAGACCACGAAATAGCTGTTGAAAATGCAAATAACAATAATCCAATAGAAACTATGTATTTCCCCCACTCTCCAAAAAAGCTTTTTGTAAATGCTCTTGCTGTTAGCGGTGCACTATGAATTAATGACTTTCCTGTAAATATTACATCAACATCTCCATTTCCTGCTCTCCCATTAATAATTTTTACTTTACCACTAAATGGTTTTTCTTCAAAAAGAACTTTAATATCCTCAGCAACTGACCGGGCATGTACAATAGTTAATTCATTTTGAATTGTACCATCTATAATTTCAAGTTCTCCATTAAATAATGGTAATGTACTTTCGTTTGATAAATGATTTATAATTGCTACCTGATCTTCCTTTACTTCGTCATTATATGTATCAGCAAATATTATCATATCAGTATTCTGAAACTGGTTATCCAGTTTCTCATTCCAAACACCTGAAGATAATAGTACCAAACCTGTAATAGTACATATGATAATTGTATCAATAAATGGTTCAAGAATAGCAACCAAACCCTCTGATACAGGCTCGTGGGCACGTGCTGCTGAGTGAGCAATTGGAGCTGAACCCTGACCCGCTTCATTTGAAAATAGTCCACGATTAACTCCCTGATTAAACATAAAAGCAAAACTTGCTCCAAGGAATCCACCAACAGCTGCTTGTCCACTAAACACATTCGAAAATATTGCTCCAAATGATGGTATTATATTCTGATAGTTTGTTATAATAACTGCTAATGCACCAATAATATAAATTAAAGCCATACTTGGTACTAATTTTTCAGTTACTTTGGCAATTCTTTTAATTCCTCCAATTATAACAAAAGCCAATAATACTGCCATTATAGCTCCCGTAATTATTCGCTTAATGCCAAAAGTAGCAAGTACAGAATCCGTTATACTATTAATTTGAGGCATGCTTCCTGAGCCAAATGAAGAAAGGATTGTAGCTGCTGCAAAAAATATTCCCAGCCATTTTCCGGTTTTAATTAACTTCCCGTTCTTTAAATTAATATTCAACCTTTTTTTCATGTAATACATTGGGCCACCTGCAACCATTCCCTGTTCATCAAAGTCACGGTATTTATGCGATAATGTTACCTCAACAAACTTGGTACACATTCCAACAAAAGCTGTTACCAACATCCAAAAAAGAGCTGCAGGGCCTCCCATAAATATTGCAAACGCAACACCTGCTATATTTCCTGTTCCAACAGTTCCTGAAAGCGCAGTAGTTAATGCCTGAAAGTGTGAAGTATCTCCTTTATCTCCTTTTTTGTCAAATTTCCCCTTTACTATTTTAACAGCATGCCTAAAATATCTTAATTGCGGAAATCGTAAATAAATTGTAAAGAATAAGCCTGTTCCAACTAAAAAGAATACAAACCAGGGATGCCCTCCCAGTATACTATGAAGGTTTTGAAAAAAGTCGTTCAATTGTTGCATAATTATCGGTTTCTGTTAGATTTTTTAATGTTAACAAATGTAATAATATTTGCTAAAGATCAAAATTTGAGATTCTGTTTGATTGGATATTTTTTATTAGAAAGGGTTAAAAAAAGTCCGGAATAAATTAAATTATCCGGACTTTAAAATAATGAAAATATTATTTGCAATTAATATACTATCTTGAATTTTCTATTTCTTTTATTTTTTGTTTGATATTATCATCTATAGAAACTCCTTCAAGAATCTGAATATTTATTCCGTCAGAAAGTCCTAATTTAATATTTCTTTCTTCAAATATTTGAGGTTCAGTTTCAACTTCTATAAATGCTGAATCATTCCTAAATTCTATTAAACTCTCTTTAATAGCCAGTACACTGTCAAGGCGTTCTAATACTATATCTGCTGTTGCACTATATCCCGATCTTATAAAGTAATCTTCTTTTAATTCTATTTTTGCTTTTATTTCAAATTTTATCGCCCCATTATCTTCTATTCCTTTAGGGGAGATATATTCCAGTTTCGAGTCGAATTTTTGATTGTCTATTGCTCCAATTGATAGAGAGAGATTCATTTTTTCATAAATTTTTCCTACTTCAGTTTCATCAACGGTTCCTTCAAATATCATTTCTCCCATATCAGCTATAAAAGCTATTGTTGTACCGGCATTAAATGTATTACTTTCTATTACTGAGTTACCCTCTTTAACAGGAACATCAAGTACCATCCCTTCAATAGTTGAACGTATAAGAGTATTGGTTGTTTGTCCTGATTTCTTAGTTACACCTTCTTTAATAAGTTGCAAGTTATCCTCTGCGGCATTTAATTCAGATTTGGCTCTGTTTAATGCTATCTCATATTGCTGAAATTCTGCAGCAGGAATCACTCCTTCATCAAAAATCTTTTTCTGGCGGTTGTATACCATTATAGCATCCTCATGATCAATATTTGCCTGGCTTAACCGAGCTTCGGCATTATTTAGATTTATCATATTAGGAATGATTCGAACCTTGGCAATTAAATCTCCATTTTTAACTACATCCCCGGGCTCAATATAAATTTCTTCAATAATTCCGGATACCTGAGGTTTAATTTCAATTTCTTTACGCGGGACAACTGAACCTGTAGCTACTGTTTTATTTTCTATATTAGTAATAACAGGCTTTTCTGTAGTAAACGTTTCCGTTTTTTTCTTAGATTTATTATATAAAAAAACTAAAGTCCCAATAAATATAACTACTACTAAAATCCAAATAAAAATTCTAAAAAACTTCTTCATTATATTACTTTTTAAATATTATTATTTTAATTTATTATTATTCGTCTCTCAATGCATCAATAGGTTTTATACTTATAGCTCTTTTAGCCGGAATAAAACCAGCTAATGCACCAAATATAACCAGTATTACTAAAGCCATTAAAGCAATATTAAGATTAACTCCTGCATGAGTAAAAAAAGGATTATCTGAATCTGCATTATTGGCAACCATTTTAACCAGCTCTATAACTCCTACTCCTAATACTATACCAACATAACCTGAACTTGCAGTCAGAAATATTGCTTCGGTAATAATATTATTCATTATTTTGAAAGGAGTTGCCCCAAGGGCACGCTGTATTCCAATTTCTTTAGTACGCTCCCTAACAACCACAAGCATAATATTACTTACACCTATTACGCCTGCTAATAATGTTGCTGCTCCAACAATCCATATTAATAATCCAACACTGGTTAGCATATTAAAAATTTTCTTAAACTCTTTGGCTAAATTAAACCCTCCAACTGCCTGTGCATCATCAGGAGCGATTGAATGCCGCCTTCGCAAAAAGGTATTTATTTTTTGCTGAACCAGAGCAATATTAGCTTCTTTATCTGCTGTAACCGCACAAAAGCCTACTTCATTTCCTCTATTGTAAACTTTTTGAAATGTAGTTAATGGAATTACAATAGATCTGTCCTTGTTTGAACCCAAGCTTATGTTGCTCGCACCTCTGCTTAGTACTCCAACTACCTTAAAATAAATTCCATTTATCTTGATATATTCCCCAATAGGGTTTTCATCTTCTTCAAATAAAACATCTTTAACATGTTTCCCAATGGCAGCAACTTTCTTATATTCTTTAATATCTATATTGTTTACAAATCTTCCACTTATTATTTTTGATGGGTCAATGAGGTTATATTCAGGGAAAGTACCTTCTACAGAAAAAGCTCCTGTTTTGTCTCCCCTTGTAGCATTATTTGCCCCTTCGGTACCAAATGCCCTTAATTTAGGAGCTATAAATTCAATTTCAGGAAATTTTTCTTTTATAATCTGTATATCTTCGTTTGTAAACATATAGTTCCTATTGCGCGGAAATCCTTTATAAGCCTTTGTGGTTTGTTGAGGCCATATTAATAAACTATTGGTAGCGAAATCTCCAAAACCTTCCTGAATCATGTTCCTAAACCCCATTCCAAATCCTAACATAATAATTAGCATAAAAATCCCCCAAAAAACACCGAACACGGTAAGTGTTGTTCGCATTTTATTATTTTTTAACGAACTTAAAATTTCCTGCCATTTGTCTTTATCGAACATAATAACTATTTATTTACTTTATTCATCTCTTAATGCAACTACAGGTTTAATTTTAGCGGCTCTGCGAGCAGGTATATAGCCTGCAAAACTTCCTGAGATTACTAATAAAATTGTGGCACTAATTGCAACACTTATATCTATATCCGGATTTTTAAACATCATTGAATCCTCAGGAATATTTTTGGCAATAATTTCCATGACAGCTACTCCCAATACAAGGCCAATGTACCCCGCAAAACTAGTAATTAAAATTGATTCCTGTAAAACAGAACTTACAACAGACCATGGTGTAGCTCCAATAGCTTTTCTTATCCCAATTTCCTTAGTTCTTTCTTTAACAACAATTATCATAATATTACTCACACCAACAATTCCTGCAATTATAGTTCCTATACCTATAATCCAAATGAACAACCTTATACCTTGAAAAGCATTCCGAAATTCTTTTATATTTTCCTGATTGTTTTGTATAAATATAGCCCTGTCATCTTCTTTATCGAAATTATGATTTGCAGCAAAAGAGGCTTTAAGTTTCTTTTCAAATTGTTCACTTTCTTCAGCAGTCATATCTTTAACAGTTAAAGCTATGTTATTGACTGAATTCCCTCCCGAAAAAACCATTTGAGCTGTAGAGATAGGTACATATACCCGCCTTCTTTCAGCATCGCTGTTAGAATTTTCTGAGTATATTCCTACAACCTTAAAAGGAACTCCTCTTATTTTTATATATTCTCCTATTGGTGATTTCCCGTTTTTACATAAAGCTTTTTCAACCAAATCACCAATAACTGCAACCTTCCTTAGTTTCTCTATATCTATTTTATTTATAAACCGCCCCTCTATTTGAAATGAATTTTCGATAACTTCCATATCCGGATGAACAGTATTTATACCAAATGTACCATATTCATCTTTGTAAGAAATTAAATCGTTACCTCTTATATTATAACGGCCTGAGATACGCTCTATTTTCTTATTCTCATGTTTTAACCTTTCGTAATCCTCATTAGTAAGTCTTACATATTTCCCGGGTTGAACCCCGTTAAAAGGTTTGCTGGTTTGACCGGGGAAAATCCATATACTATTAGCCGCATCAGCATCAAAGTTAGAATGTATTCCGTTTTCCAAACCTTTTCCGGCACCCAACAATACAATAAGCATAAAAATTCCCCATGCAACACTAAATCCTGTTAAAAAGGTACGTAACTTATTCTTTTTAATAGTTGAAAATATTTCTTCCCACTTATCTATATCAAACATATATTAATTTTTAGAAATAAAATCGGATTGAATAATTCCATCTTTTATGTGAATAATCCGATCTGTCTTTTCGGATATATCCTTCTCATGAGTAACAATTATAATTGTAATTCCCGATGAATTAATCTCTCGAAATAACTCCATTACTTCCAACGAAGTTGTAGAATCAAGAGCACCGGTTGGTTCATCGGCTAAAATTACTTTCGGATTACTAATCATGGCACGTGCTATTGCTACTCTTTGTTTCTGACCACCAGATAATTCATTTGGCATATGATCTGCCCAGTCTTTTAATCCCATCCTATCTAAATACCCTAAAGCAATTTTATTTCTTTTTTTCCTGCTAACACCCTGGTAATACATTGGTAGCGCAACATTTTCTACTGCATTCTTAAATGAGATTAAATTAAAGGATTGAAAAACGAACCCAAGCATATTATTTCTATATTGGGCTGCTTTTTTTTCCGATAAATTGCTCATCAGAGTATCGTTTAACTTATAGTAACCCTCATCATACGAATCAAGAATTCCTAAAACATTAAGAAGAGTTGATTTTCCTGAACCTGAAGATCCCATAACTGAAACTAACTCACCTTGTTCAATAATTAAATCTAATCCTTTTAGCACATGCAATCTATTACTACCTGTAATATATGATTTATGCAATCCCTTAAGTTCTATCATAAATAAATTGATTATTGAGTAATAGTTTGAATCCTCAAGTATTATACCAAATAATGTATCATTTTAGTATTCTTTTCGTTATGTCCAAAAAAAGAAAAAAAACCTGGTTAAATTTGTACGCATCTGTACATTTAATGTACCAGACCGAACATATGACGCTTTATATAGTAAAATAGTTACTTCAAATTATTAACAATAATACATAATTGTGGTAAGATTTATTATTTTTAAAATGTAAATTTTATAAGCACATGGAATGTAGTAAAGATTATTATATACATAATTATAAATTCTTAGAAAATTCTTTTTTCAATGAAGAACTATTTCAAGATGGGATCTCAATTTATGAAGTAATAAGAATAGAAAATGGGATACCTTTATTTCTAGAAAGTCACTTAAATAGGTTATTCCATACTGCAAAGTTATCAAGATTAAATATAAATGAAAGTTATTGCGATCTTGAATCATTAATTGATGAATTGATAAAAAAGAATATAACATATAATGGGAAAATTAAACTTGTTATACATTATAATTCAAAAAATAAATCAAAAGAAAAAGATTTATTAATTTATTTTACATCACATTATTTCCCTTCTAATGAAGAATATAAACAGGGCGTGAGTGTTGGAACCTGTAACGTAGTTAGAGAGAACCCTAATGCAAAATTATTAAATTCCAAAGCCCGAAGGAGAGCTAATAATGTTATTGCTGAGAAAAAGTTTTTCGAAGCATTATTAATCAACAAAGAAAAATTTATAACGGAAGGAAGCAGGTCAAATGTTTTTTTTATTCAAGGTGAAGATTTAATAACACCTCCAAGTAGTGATATTTTAATAGGAATAACCAGGAGTAATATAATAGGTGTATGCCGTTCTAATAACATTAATGTTATAGAAAAAAAAATACTTTATTCTGATATTAAAAAAATGAATTCTTCGTTTCTAAGCGGTACTTCCTTAAAAGTTCTTCCAATAAAACAAATTGATGATATAATGTTTGATACTGAGAATTTAATTCTGAGAACAATTATGAAACTTTATGATGAATCTATTGAAAAGTATATATCTTCAAAACTAACCTAACCAGTTTATTAAATCTTTTGTTTCTTTAAAAGCATTCTTTTCCCCAAATAGGAAATCCTGATCACGATCGGGTTTATTATAACACATCATTGGGTGCATTGACTCTATCTTATGCTTAATTTCAATTCCCTTAATTATTTCTTTTGCATTATTACCCCATATAAACCAAATTATATTACGATTAACTTTTGCAATATAATTTAATACCTTAAATGTAAATAACTCCCAATATTTTTCATGACTATTTGGTTTCCCCACTTGGCAAGTAAACGAAGTATTAAGCAACAAAACTCCTTGTTCTTCCCACGTTACAAATAATTCATAAGGGGGTTTCAAATCAAATAATTTTCCAATCTCTCCTTTTATTTCACTATATTTTAAGTATCTATTACTATATGCATAATATATTGCTCTAATAATATTTTTCAAAGATGTATTGCTAAACTTATCTTTCCAAGATTTTAAAGTTCCTACCTCAAAAGCTCTTCCTGTGGCCACTCCTTTTTGTGGATATGGGTCTTGCCCTAAAATAATAACTTTGGTATTATTTATCGAAGTACTTAAAAACTTCAAAGCATTATTTGAAACAGGAGTATAATCCAGATTATCTTTTAATATTTTTCTTTCAATATCCTTAAGCAAGTTAGTTACTTCAGGTATTAGAAACCCATTCCAACTTTCATCAATAAAACTTAATGAACTAAGAAATAAAGAATTGTATTTCATATTATTTCCAGCTTATTGGCCTTTGAAGATTTTCCACATAGCTTGTTCTTTTTTATAATCATAAAAAGAATCCACAAACTCTTTCATTTTTGCAGCAGACCATCTACCAATAGGATATTGCTTAAACAAGACTTCATTTCTTTTTGAGATAAACAATATTGGCATTCCATTTATATATTTAACTTCCAACTCAATATCCGGTAACCACTCATTAATTTCACGATGTATTTTGTTTTTTCTAAGAATACAAATATTAACATCATTCCCCTTTACCAAAAACTTACTTATATGATAGACACCTAATTTTAAAAGTATAATATCACGCACCAATAATATTAAAAGCAATCCAATCAAAACATATGTTTCCCTTAATGTGTAAGGAGGGAAGATTAGAATCATAAATATTATTATATCAGGTAAAAAAAGCCAGTAATTTCTTTTAACAAGAAGAAAAACTCTTCCCAAATAACTCTGATCGCTTTTTGTTGAATAATAATTAAACTGCATAATTTTAATCTTCTAACCAGGGATCTTTATTTAAATTAGTTGATGCATAAATATCTACAGACTGATATTTCAAAATATCTTTTATCATTTCAATTTTCGAAGATACAATTTTATTTTCAGGCTCAACTTTCAAAATCCTGTTAAAATCATTTAAAGCATATGTATATTCTCGCAAAGAATAATATAAATCTGCCCTCCATTTCAGGCAATTTAAATCCGAATTATCTATTTCTATTTTCACTAATTCTTTAATTGCCTTTTTAATGTTATTTTTTGATATATATCCTTCAATCTTCTTTTTTACATTATTCATAAATTCATGTACAATTTACACACAAATTTAGGTTATACCAATATAATTTTATATGATTTATTGTAATTAATCTGAAATTAATTTTTGTTTTTTAGCCACATAGATAATCTCCTCCTCATCACCTGCGTTAAGTTTCAATAATATATTTGCTAAAAATGTATCAATAGTCTTATGACTAACAAGCATCTTTTCAGCTATTTGAGGCTTGTTTAATCCTTCTGCATAATATTTTACAATTAATAATTCATTCTTGGTTAATGAATCTAATTTCCTTGTTGATCCATACCCATTCCCTTTAAATCCAAATTTCGATTTGAACTGTGGGCAATAATAGTTATCACCCTCATTGACAGCATGTAATGCTCCAACAAGCTCTACAATTTTAGAATTCTTAGAAACAAACCCTTTAGCACCACTATTAATTAGTTGTTCAATAAACCAATTCTCCATATACATAGTAAATACAATTACTTTAATATCCGGATAATCATTCTGTAGCTTTGCTGAAAGTTCTATTCCATCCATTCCGGGCATTGAAATATCAGTTATAACTATATCTGTATTTTTTGTTTCTAAAATCTTAAGAACTTCCATTCCGTTTTTCGCAGTACCAACCACCTCAATATCTTTTCTGGTTTTAAAAAGAGATAATAATCCAAATAATGAAACATCATGATCCTCTGCTATAATAACTTTTATTCTTTTTAAATTTTCTCCATCCCCTATGCTTTCAATATCCTGAATACTCACATTAATAATTGCTCCAGAACCCTGAATATTATCTATTTCATATTTACCTTTTACCCTTTCTAATATGGACTCAAAATTTGTTACACTATTAAAATCCTCCTTGGCAATACTAATATTTTCAGCTTCTATTAGTAAATTTATATAATCGGTATGATAAACCAGTTGAATACTAACATTAATATCTTTATACTTACCGGAAATGAAATTGATTGCATTATTCGATAAGTCAAATATTATTTTTCTAGTCTCTCTTTTTATTTCTCCCCAGTAATTATCAGGAAATACAGAAACTGTAATATTTAATTTGCTTTTCTTTTCTTCGACAATATCTAATAAACTTTGTTCTACAATAGCAGATTCAGCAGTATCGTTAATTACTTTTTTTGAAAGTGATTTAACCTCGTCAAAAGTGTTATCTATATTCTCAATAACTTTTTTAAACGAGTCTTCGTGAAGTTCCTTTTTATAATCTTCAAGCTTATTTTTTAATCCCGTTATCTTTTCATCAATATTATCTTCTAACTCTTCAATTATTAATTCCTCTTTATTTCCAAGCAACGACCTTCTTATCCTTATATTTTTCTTTCTTAGCAACAAAAATATTACCAGCAGTACTACAACTAAAATGGATGCAAAAAATAAATGTGTAAGCATAAAACTTTTGTTCTTTTGGTATTTTAATAAATACCACATATTTCCAATTTGTACAGATACATTATTGGGGGTATCTTTTAACGTTGAAATTGTTGCATTTATTT
>DAOVYZ010000075.1 GCA_030635365.1 Bacteroidales bacterium | reverse complement strand
ATTAGAGTATAATGAATATACGATTGACGAGGAAACTCTAAATACTATTGATCCTGATTTAATAACTGAAGTAGAGGTAGTTATTGTAATGGGGACGTGGTGCAGTGATAGTCAGAGAGAAGTTTCCAGGTTTTATAAAATTGCAGAGTTTATAAATATTGACGCTGATCAAATTAAAGTTATTGGAGTAAATAAAAATAAGAAAGCAGAAGACACTCCTGTAAGTAATTTGAAAATAGAATTTGTACCCACTTTTATTTTCAATTCTGCTAATAGGGAAATAGGCAGAATTATTGAATCTCCTATTGAAAGTCTTGAGAAAGACATACTTAATATTTTATTAGAAAATTAAGTATGCAGCATTTATTGCACATAATACGTCATTTTCATATATTTGATACATTAATTAACTATAAATAATTAACTATGGAAGAAGAAATTAAAGCTCCAAATGCAGGGCAAGGTTTAGGTATTGCCGGATTAGTGCTAGGTATAATTGCTCTGATCATTTCATTTATACCATGCCTGGGAATGTACGCTATTATACCTGGTATAATAGCGATTGTTTTAAGTGCTCTGGGTTTTTATCAGGCATCAAAGGTAAATGCAAAGAAAGGTATTGTAATTGCTGCAATGGTAATATCAATTTTGGGTACTCTTATTGCCGGCTGGCAATTTTATATATTTAGAAATGCACCTGCAAAATTAGAGGAATTTGGGAAGGAGATTCAAAAAGTAATAGAAGAGGGATTAGATGAAGAAGATTTAGAGGAATTAGAAGAAGCTATGGAGGAGCTGGAAGGAGAAATTGAAGAATTAACAGAGGAAGTAATAGACGAAGTAGGTGAAGCTGTAGAAGAACTTACTGAAGAAATAAAGGATGCAAAGGAAGAATTAGACGAAGACGATTAAATTGGTAAAAAAAGAGAAAGGTTTATTTTTCAATGAACCTTATCATATTATAAATTTATGTTTTGCCGGAATAATTATTATGATTTTTATTTATTCCGGCATTTTTTCTGCTGAAAAAAATAATCACCCGATTAAATCAGCTTGTGAAATTTTTACAGGACATCCATGCAAAAGCACAGGCCTTTCAAGAAGTTTCTCAGAAATAGTAAGGTTTGATTTCGAAAGTGCAAAAGCATATAATTCATATGGATTACGTGTCTTCTTATTTTTCTTAATACAATTATTATTACGAATTGCAATTTCATTAGTTATTAAGAAAAGAAAGGTTATTTCAGTGAATCGGATTGTTATTATTGACGCAATTTTCTCAGCGAGTTTATATCTATATTGTTTTTGGAGGATAATTACATAGTTATTCAAATTTGTAATGTTTTCTTATATCTTCTTTTATATCCCAAATACATTTTAATCCTTTTGGAAATGTTACATAGTCTCCTGCATTAATTTCAATATTTCCATTATTGGTTTCAACAATTACTTTACCTTTCAGAATATAACAATGTTCGGTTGAATCATAGTACCAGTCGAAACGAGAAACTTCTTTTTCCCATATGGGCCAGGAATCAATTTGCTTTGAAATTTTATCCTGATCTGTTAGTTTTTGAATGATTATTTCCATAAACAATGATTTTAAAATTGGATACTTTATATTTACTAATTATGATATAAATTTATGGTATTATAATTATAAACAGATAATTAATCTAAAAAAATTGATTATGAATATTAGCCCGACCCAACATTCAGAAAGAATAGTTTCTCTCGATATTTTAAGAGGTGTTGCAATTTTAGGAATTCTTATTATGAATATCCAAAGTATGTCAATGATAGGAGCAGCATATCTAAATCCACATGCTTATGGAGATTTTACCGGGATAAATAAAATAATATGGATTGTAAGCCACATTTTTGCTGATACAAAATTTATAACTATTTTCTCAATTTTATTTGGTGCAGGGGTTGTGTTATTTACTGAGAGGTTAAAAGCAAAGGGTGTAAAATCGTTGAATATTCATTACAGGAGAACCATTTGGTTATTAATAATTGGATTGGGGCATGCATATTTATTGTGGTACGGAGATATTTTGGTTGCTTATGCATTATGTGCTTTATGGGTTGTACTTCTACGGAACAAGAAACCAAAAACATTATTTATTGTTGGTGTAATTTTTATTATTGTTTCTCTTTTCTTCAATATATTAACCGGGTTAGCATTACCTTCAATGGATGAGGCTGCAAGGCAGGGAATAATGCAAAGCTGGCTACCTTCTTCTGAATTAATTACCCGGGAGATAAATACATATAGAGGTGGGTTTGCCGATCAGATTGGAATGAGAATGCAAACAGCAATATGGATGCAAACCTTTTTGTTTTTCTTCTCTATTGGCTGGAAAGTATCCGGGATAATGTTAATTGGAATGGGATTATATAAAACCGGCGTATTATCAGCGGGAAAAACGAATAAATTTTATAGGAAACTAACAATTATTAGTTTATTAATAGGGTTTTCAATAATAGGTTTGGGCTTATATCAACATTTCAGACATGAATTTTCAATGGAATTTTCATTTTTCCTTGGCTCACAATATAATAGTTTTGGAAGCTTGTTTGTTGCATTAGGTTACATTGGATTGATCATGCTTATTCTTAAATCATTTAAGAAGGGAATTCTATTCAATAGTTTAAAAGCAATAGGTCAAACGGCACTGTCAAATTATTTAATACAAACTATAATATGTACATTTTTATTTTATGGGCATGGTTTTGGCCTGTTCGGGAAGGTTGAAAGATGGCAACAAATTCTTATAGTTTTTGGCATTTGGGTTTTACAAATGATAGTTTCACCAATTTGGGTTAAATATTATAAGTTTGGCCCATTTGAATGGTTATGGAGAAGTTTAACCTATTGGAAATTTCAGGAATTTAACCGTGTAAAAAATTAATTACTTATATATTCAGCAATATCTTTGAGCACAATAATCCCGGTTAATTGCTCATTCGACTTGCCGTTTGGTGTAATAAGCAAGGCATCATAATACCAATTAACCGGAGGTTTTTTATATGAACTTTTAAATATTTCGGCAGCATCATAAATTGGCATATTCCCCTTAATAATTTCAAAATTATTGTTTCTTTCTGCATTTTGTAGAATATCGCTAATAGTTTCTTCTGTAGGGCTAACAATTTCTTTAATGGCTAACCAGTCTGCTATATGACTTGCATTTAAAACATCTATAATCTCTCCTTTCTCAATTATTGGTATTTGAGAGATTTTTTGTTCACGCATAAATTGGAGAGCTTTTGATAATTTATCATCAGAAAAACAGTACAAGACTTTTTTCTTAAATTTTGTTACTTTTTCTGGATGCTGGATTTGATCCCATATATTTTTAATATTATCAAGAACTTTATCAATTGGTTCGGCAATAATTTGCCCATTAATTCTAGCATTATGGACAAGTACATTCCTTAAATCGGAATAAGTATATAAATCTCTTTTATAGCGCCTAATTAAACCTTCTTTATAGGAGATATTCCGTAGTAAGTCTCGAAAGGGGATATAATCACCATTGTTGTATTTTGTTTTCAAATATCTCTCAATGTGGTTAAAGATATCGAGAAATTCTTCAGCGTTTTTTGACATAATTTTATTTATATAATTATGCTATTGATCATGATTTTGTTTTACCCTTTTCCTTTTTCTTCTACTTTTTTTCTTTTGAAATATTCTACGGATGAACTCTCCAACGCCAATTTCATCCTTTTTAAATAAATCCAGAATACGTGGTTCACCCTCTTCGTCAAAATCATTACAATCTAATAAAGCACGAATAGAATCGGATACATTAAATGTGTCATTTTCTAAATATGCATATTTATTGTCCTTATATAATGTTTGGAAAAAATTTGCAAATATTGGGAGTGCCGAATATGCCCCTTGTCCATACGTTGTTGTTTTAAAACTTACAACAGGATTATCACCTCCTACCCAAACACCCGCAATTATTTTAGGGCTCATACCTATGAACCAGGCATCTGTATTATTTTGTGTAGTACCGGTTTTTCCGGCAAAGTCACTTTCGAATTCCCATATTGTACGTAAGCTATTTGCAGTACCTCTATCAACTACACCTTGCATCATATTAAGAATTGTTTGTGCTATTTGGGGAGAAATAATACTATCTTCAGGTTCATGTGCAGGGTCAGTATATAGAATATTTCCTTCGGCATCTTCAATTCTACGGATAGTTCTTGGCTCAATAGTTCTTCCTTGATTTATAAAAACTGCATAAGAATTTACCATTTCGTAAAGCGAAACTTCTCCTGTTCCTAATGCTAATGACGGAACTTTAGGTAGGCTTGAAGTAATACCCATTTTATGTGCCAAACGAATGGTAGAATCAATTCCGGCCTGAAGTAATAATTTAACGCTAATGGTATTAATTGAATTTGCTAACGCTCCTTTAACAGAATAATATCCACCATAATCTTCGCCAGAATTTTTAGGTGTCCAATCATCATAGTCTTCATATACTATACTATCGTTTTTAAAAAAATGACATGGCTTTATATCATTTTGTAATGCTGAAGTATATATTATTGGTTTTATAGTTGACCCTGGTTGCCTTTTTGATGTAACATGGTCGTATTTGAAAAATTTATAGTTTACACCTCCTACCCAGGCTAATATATCACCTGTATGTGCATTCATTATTAGTGAACCCGTTTGTAATGTTTTAAAATGATGAAGGAGTGAGTCAAGAGGTGAGATCAATGTATCTTTTATGCCCTCCCAGGTAAAGATTTGGGTTTTACGAGGAGTTCTCATTGCTTCAATGGCTTCATTTTGAGATAGGCCTTTGTCTCTTAGAGATTCGTATATTTGACTCTGTTCAATTTGCAGCATTGCTAAAGTTGGATCTTCAATCCAGGGTTCTTCTCCACTCCAATGGCCATCAAATGTTACTTGTAACTTTGACATATGTTTATTAACTGCATCTTCAAGGTAATCCTGCATTTTAGCATTTATTGTTGTGTAAACTTTTAAACCATCGGTATAAAGATTATAGTCGCTACCATCGGGATGCTTTTGACCTTTTAATAGCTCTATGCATTGCTTTCTAACAAATTCTCTGAAATATGGAGCAGGCCCTTCAATATGTGATATCTTTCGGTATGTTAATGATATGGGTATTTGTTTAAGGGAATCGATTTCTGCTTCATTTAGGTAACCATATTTATACATTTGACTCAAAACTATGCTTCTTCTTTTCAAAGCGGCTTCTTCATTTGTTCTTGGATTATAACTTGTATTAGCCTTTAGTAATCCTACAAGTAATGCCGATTCTTCAATTTTTAATTCGGAGGGTTCTTTATTAAAAAAAGTTAATGATGCGGTTTCAATTCCAAAAGTATTTTCACCAAATGATACGGTATTTAAATACAATTCTAAGATTTCTTTTTTAGAGTATAATTTTTCAATACGCCTGGCAACAATAATTTCCCTAATCTTAGCTACAGGGATAGTAAGAATTCCAAATTTCTTTCTGTGGTATAAATTTTTAGCAAGTTGCTGACTAATGGTACTTCCACCACCAGACCTTTTATTAAATAAAAATACGGTTTTAACCAGTACACGCCCTGTGCTTCTAAGGTCAATTCCATTATGCTCGTAGAACCTGGTATCTTCAGTTGCAACAAGCGCATTTAGTAAATGTTTCGGAAGCTCTTCAAGCAATGCATTTGTTCTATTCTGATAATAGTATCTTCCTAGCAACTTATTATCTACGGAATAAATATTAGTTGCTGTGTTATTTCTTATTTTTTTAAGTTCTGAATATTTTGGAATTGCACCAAAAACACCAACTCTAACTAGAATTACTAATAGGAATAATATAATTGCAAGTGTAAATATTGAAGTGAAGAAAAGTTTTAATAAGCGCTTTTTCCAATTCTTTTTTTGCTTTTGTTTCTTTTTTGGACTCATGCAAGCAAATTTAATTACTTTTCATGTTAGGATAATATATTTTAAGTTTTTTTAAGAAATCAATAGTTATTCTATTACTTGCAAATAGTAATAACATTCTTTCCTTTAGTATGACCCTGTTGTGCATACTCATGTGCATCTGCAATTTCTTCCAATGTGAAAAATTTATCAATGCTTATTTTTAGCCTATTTTCCGAAATCCATTTAGTTAATAGTTCTAAGTCAGAACTACTATGCTTCATTAATAGTGTTCTTACTTTTTTCCCCTTTGAAAATATTTGATGAAATTTATGAATTAAAATTTTAGGACGAGGTAATGTGGTTATATAAATTCCATTTGGATTTAATAAATGCTTACATTTTGGGAAAGTATAATTTCCAACCACATCAAAAAATACATCCACTTTTATGTTGGTGCTTAGAATATCTTGTTTAGTATAGTCAATAAACTTATCGGGTTTATATTTTTCGACAAATTCTTTACTATTACTACCGGAAACAGCAACGACTTTAGCTTTCATGTTTTTTGCAATTTGAATTGCCATATGCCCCACACCTCCCGAAGCTCCATTTATCAATATTTTCTGGCCTTCTTTTAACTTAGCTTTGTCTCGTAATGCTTGTAAACCGGTTAATGCTACCATAGGAAAAGCAGCTGCCTCCTCATTTAAAATATTAGTAGGTTTTAGAGTAAAACATTTCTCGTGGCCAATTGCATATTCTGCTAAAGCTCCTCCATATTTATTATCCAAAACTCCAAAAACAACATCTCCCTTTTTAAAAGTATTTGTTTTGTTTCCAGTTTCAATAACTTCGCCACATATGTCGTATCCTAAGACAATTGGGAAAGGTGATCCTAAAATAAATTTATGATTGCCTTTTCTTTGTTTCCAATCTATAGGGTTTATACTATGAGTAAAGACTTTTATTAATAATTGATCATCTTTAATAACAGGTTTTTTGACATCCTCTATTTCAAAAACATCAGGTGATCCAAATTGATTTATAATTGCCGCTTTCATTAACATCTTATTCAATATTATATTTCGATTTTCAAACGATCTACTTATTTGGTAAACCTAATTAAAAAAGTTAAATAGATATTATTTTAGCTTAAAAAATTAGCGGTTTTCATAAATTTTCACTTATTTTATTAGTTAAATGGCAATACAGGTATAAAAATTTATGGATATTAATACAACATTCTGGTTTTTTGACCGCATAAGGGAAGATAACTTATGTTTGTTATATAATGGTAATTTCAGTGATGATATTACAGGTAAGTTAATTGAACTTAGTGAATATAACATTAATAATATCAACTCTCTTTCGAAAATGAAGAAAAAGGCATCATTCCTTATTGCAGAATGTTTCCAAAACATTGTACGGCACGGTGAGAGCATTGATGAAGAAAATAAGAAATATTTTAATGAAGGTTTTTTTCTGACTAAAAATTGGCAAGGGATTTATTATATTACTTCAGGCAATCTAATAGAGAATATAAAGATTGGGAACCTAGAGCGGCAGCTAAAAAAAGTAAATAGCTTAAATAAAGAAGAACTAAAGATATTATTCCGTGAGGTATTAGAAAATCAGGAATTAACTGAAAAGGGTGGTGCAGGTTTAGGATTGATTGAAATGGCACGTAAATCGGGTCATAAGTTAGAATACCTTTTTGAAGATTTTGATGATAAGTTCTCATTTTTTTATAACCAGATTGTATTAAAATCAGAACAATATAGTATTACAGAAGAAGAAGTTCCTTTTAAACTTGATGAGGCAATTGATTATCATCAAAAAATGTCGTTGGAAAAAATTATTGTAATACACAAAGGAGACTTTTCACAAGATTCTATTTTACCGGTTTTAAATATTATTGAAGAAAACTTACAGGAAGAACACAAGGATTCTGGTACTAAAAAGAAGGTATTTCATATTCTTGTGGAGTTACTGCAGAATATTAGCAAACATTGTTTGGTTGAGAATGATAAAAAAGAAGGAATTTTTATGATTGGGAAATCGGATGATTTTTTTGTAATAAATACTGGGAATATAGTGAAGAATGAGAGGGTAAAGGAATTGCGCAAACATCTTGAATATATAAATGGACTTAATGGCAAGGAATTAAAGAATTTGTATTTAAGTAGATTAAGAGAAAGAAATGACCCTGGAAATGGTGGGGCAGGAATAGGGTTAATAGATATTGCCAGAAGGGTAATATCTCCTATTAATTATACAATTCACGAAATAGACAATAAAAAGTCCTTTTTCTCTGTTAATGTTATTATCTAAACTGTTTTTACATGCCTTCAAAATTAGAAATTACAGAAACCAGGGATACTCCTTATATCTGTTTTGATGCAGAGAATAAGATTTTTGAGATAAAAGGAAACTCCCTACCTGAGGATTCATTCAAGTTTTTTGAACCTGTATTTGATTGGATTAATGAGTATGCTAAGGATCCGAATGATTCTTCTCATATAGTATGTAAATTAGAGTATTTCAATTCTTCTTCTGCTAAGATGCTATATGAGCTGTTTTTTGAATTTGAACAGATTAGCGAAACAGGAAAACAGGTAAAAGTAACTTGGTACTATGAACCCGGAGATAAGTTAATTGAAGAAAAAGGATTGGAGTATAAATCTCTTCTTGAAATTCCTTTTGAACTAAAGGAATTAAAATAGTATTAAAGTTAGATTATTTCTACTTTACGACTTTAATATTTGTTTGACTAACTCCAGATCAAATATCCTGTTTGATTAAAATAAAAAATCTATCTTAGGCTTTTTTTTCGAAATTAACTTTATGGTTCATGCAAAACGATCATATCATCCATATATTCCTTTATTTTCTTAATTATTTGTAAAATCCTATTTTTGCAATGTTTCCGGATATCCGGAAACATTATTTCGTTTTCATTCGGGTTGGGCTCGGCGAAGCCAGAGGCATTCGCCGAGCTGCTACGAGTTACAAACTTCGCTTAGCGGGGTTTTATTCTATTTCTTTCATAAACGATTAATTACCAATTAATCTTATCTTATTCATCAATCCAAATATATGCATTCTCATTAGATTCATATATTTCTATTAATTTTTCTAAATAAATTAATATATCATCTTTTGAGAAATCATTATTACCTTTAAAATATTTCAGCACTTGAACCATCATCTTATCAAAAGATTGAGAACAATCTACAATATTTATATTATTCTCATTTTTCAAAAATATATGATAACTTGAATGACTAGCTAATGTTTTAAATCTAAAAATGCCAGTTATCTGATTCTTATATTCTAAATTGCTTTTGAGTTCATAAATATAAAAATCAGGCTTCCCTAGTAGAGAGTCTTCTATTAAATCTTCTTTTGTAATTAAAAAATTATATAACTTATTACAGATATCTTCAGAATTAATAGTTTGAGCATTTAAGCTAATATTATTCAAACTTAAAACTCCCAGCAATATTAATAATAACTTTTTCATCGCCTATAAATTTATTACCTTAATTCAAGCTCTTTCTTTTCCACATCTATTGTTATTTGCGTATTATTCAATTTCTGAATATGATTAGAGCCTGTTTCATTATAAATTTTCATTTCAACAGCTCTAGGAGCTTCTTCTGTTTTCTTTCTAAGGTGAGAATTCGGCAAACTACCTGCAGCATCCATATTTAGCTGTAAATTTTCAGATGTCATGTGTTCAATTTCATGCCCTGCTATACCCGCAATAATCTCATCACTATTAGTAGTATTTTCATGTATTGCCTTTGCAAGATCCCCTGATCTTTCAGTAGTATTACTCATAAACTCATTAACTGTACCTTCATAAATAACTATTTTAGCGGTTTTCATAGATAGTTTCCCATTTTCATCTCTAGTGCCTTCTCCTGGGAACATTCTCCCAAATGTATATCCAGTCTTTCCATTACTCCTTCTTACCTTCGATTCAGAGCTAACTGCTAATTGTGTTTTTGTCTTCATACTATTTAACTTATTCCATTGTTGGGTTCCTGTACTTGTCCTCATTAAAGCATTACCAATACGCATAACATCAACTGTTGCATTTGAGGACCATCCTGTTTTTGCAGAATATGTAATAGGGTTTCCAGTTGCATCAACAACTATAT
>DAOVYZ010000045.1 GCA_030635365.1 Bacteroidales bacterium | reverse complement strand
TCTAAGTCTTTCCCTTTAAAACAATAACTTTAAACACAGATTTTCATGTTATTTAGCCAAGGTTAAATTTCGTTATTGAATTTAAAGGTAATAAGGGTTAGATTTTATTAATAAGTGTAAATCTCTAATTTACTGTTCAAATCCTAATGCATCCATTATTTTAAAAAATATATCTGTATTTTGATAAATACCGGTAAAACTTTCAGCTCCAGGACCATATGCAAATACCGGAACCATAACTGCAGAGTGATCATCAGTAGAAAATTTAGCTTCGATCTTTTTATTTTGCACATTCCCATCTGTTAAAGTTAGTCCTCCTGTTTCATGATCTGCAGTAACAATTACTAAAGTTTCACCATCTTTCTTTGCAAATGCAATAGCTTCAGCAATGGCATTATCAAAATCAATCAACTCAGTTGTTACATATTCGATATCATTATCATGCCCACCCCAATCAATTTGGGAACCCTCAACCATTAAGAAAAAACCTTTTTTGTTTTTACTTAAAGACTGAATAGCTTTTTGTGTTGATAAAGGCAACATATTTCCTCGACCCTTTCTATATTCAGGATCATGCTCATATGCTGTAAAAACTGCAAATCTCCCTTCGCTTTCTGAATTAAAATTCTCAATTCCATCAATAATCCGGTAATGCTTTTTCTTTAAAGAATCAATCAGATTTAATTTATCTTCCCGTTTCATAAAATGTTTCTTCCCTCCACCAATAAATAGATCAATATCGACATCTAAAAAATCTCGTGCTATATTTTCATAATTATACCGTGAAGTATCGTGTGCAATAAATGATGCAGGTGTTGCATGTGTAATTGCACTTGTTGATACTAATCCTGTGGATAATTGATAATCCTCAGCATATTCTAATATAGTCTTTATTGTGTTTCCTAAGGAGTCTGTTGCTATATGGCCGTTATTAGTTTTATGCCCAGTGGATAAGGCCGTACCACCGGCTCCGGAATCTGTAATATAATTATTAGCAGAATATGTTTTATGAAAACCAATAATTTTAAAACGCTCTAAACTCAATGGTTTATCTGTAACCGACATGGCTGCATATATTTGAGTAACTCCCATTCCATCACCAATTAACAAAATAACATTTTTTGGTTTTTTTGATTCCTTGCATGATGCAAATATTAGTGCTGTAATTAATAGATATATTGTCAACTTTTTCATTACTCATACTATTTTCTCGATTATGCGTATAGCTACTAAGTTAAATTTAAGAATGAGGCCGTCCAAAAAGTCTTGTTAGAGATCATATTTTTTCTAATTAAGAACTTTTTGGGCAGCCTCATAAACATCAAGTTATTTATTTCTGCAAATTTTAATACCCCTGACGAAGGATTTTCAATATTAAGTGCTCCTTCCATCGTTTGGATAAACTTTGCAGGAAATTCAATTTATTTAGCCTCAGTATAAGTAACAACCAATTCAGGCGGTGAAGCTCCTGCTTCGGTTGCATTATCATCATATGATTCAGCTTCCCTGTGGATTTTTGCAGTCTCATCATTTGTAAACTGAAAACCTATAGTATTTCCTGAAGCCCATCCTGCGAGATCAATAATTTCTTGTACTATTGCTTTTAAATCTGGGGTTGCTTGATCCGGGCCTTTTTCTTGCTTAACCGCCCATATCGGTGCTTGCCAGTTCACTGTCGCTGTTGTGCTAGGGCGACTAGAGATGTCAAAAAGAACCTCAGTGAATGGGGCAGAGGTGTTGGCTTCCTGAATTCCCCATATGTCAATAGGTAGTACGCCTTCTGTATTAGTATCGTCAGCAGTAAATTGAATATATGCATTGGTTATGGTTGCTCCTACAGGAATTTGAATATTTCTAAAAAGAATACCTACTACTTGTTGCATAGCACTATCTTCAGTACATAATTCAAGGTCAGAACTGTGTAATTCCACTTCTCCATCGGGATGAGTCTCAAATGCTCCTCTGTATTCTTCAGCATCATCACACGAATCAGCTACAGCCACTGTTATGGTAGTTCCAATTTCAACAGTAAACAAAACGCCAGTTGATGTTTCACTATCAACCGTAACTGTAACATTACCTGTAGTTGCTCCAACAGGCACAGTAGTAGTAATAGATGTAGCTGTAGAAGCAGTTACTGTAGCTGCTGTTCCATGAAAGCTTACCGTATTATCCGCAGGTGTAGCACTAAAGTTTGTGCCAGTAATGGCAACTGTAGCCCCAACTTCACCACTTGTTGGATTAAGAGAAGTAATGGTTGGTATAACGGCAGGCACTGTCACTGTAAATGAAGAACCAACCGATGTTTCACCTCCTACAGTTACAGTAACATCACCTGTAGTTGCTCCAACAGGTACAGTAGTGGTAATAGATGTAACCGTAGATGCAGTTACTGTAGCTGCTGTTCCATTAAAACTTACCGCATTATCCGCAGGTGTAGCACTAAAGTTTGTGCCAGTAATGGTAACCGCATCGCCTACCTCGCCACTACTTGGGCTTATTGTCGCAATAGTAGGTGTTAATATGGGATCATCATCATCTTTACACGACCATAATCCAATGCACAATGCCATGCTCATATACAATATGAACGACTTTTTTGTAATTGTTGTTAATTTTTTCATAAATTTAGTTTTTAGTTGTTTATAAATAAAAAATATTAATTGATTATTCTATACCAAGCTACTTTGTAGCTTTTATCTTTCAAGTTACAATAACACTTCAATTGCATTATAAACCTTGATATTATTAACATTTCGCCTATTTTTTATATATTTTATATGTAGTAATTTTTGTTCTTAGAAGATACATACCCGAAGGTAAGTTAGACACATCAATTACAATGCTTCTCTCACTACTATTGATAAGTTTAACGAATGAACTAAAATCCTTCCCCTGCGTATTATAAATTCTAATTTCTGATAATTCTGAATGATTTCCTTTTATTGTAATTTGACTGCTTGTAGGATTAGGATACGCAAGTATTACTGCATTTAAATTATATTCTTCAACAGAAACACTGGGATTTTTACTAAGTGTTAAAGTATCGAATTGAATATTATTTTCGTCGTATACCTTAAAATTCAAATCATACCCGTCAATATCTACTTTACAATAATGAAATTTTTTGGCAGCAGTTTCTAACCAGGAAGCTGTTCCAGGTGTATAAAGAGGAGCTCCGGCTCCACCACAAACAATTTGACATCTTCCCTGATCAGAATTACTACCATATTCGGCTACAACAATTCCATTCTTCTGCACAGGCTTAGTTCTTTCGTACATATGATCATGCCCCGAAAAAATCATATCTACACCGTAAGTATCAAAGGCATCAAACCATGTATCCATTTTATAATCCATTTCTCCTGCATGACTTCCTGTGGTATAGAAAGGCCTGTGAAACCATATAAACTTCCACGTTTTATCTTGATTTTCCTGTAAAACATTAAGAAGCCAATTATACTGTGTACTTACACTTGTTCCTGTTTTGCTTTCTTCTGTATTTAAACAAATAAACACTGCATTCCCAAATGTAAATGAATAATAATATTCCGTATTTGAAGGATTTTCCGGTAAAGTAAAAATATTAGGATAAATAGTTTCTCCATTTCCTTTGCACTCATGATTACCAATAGTATGATATATTAAATTATTTTCCAGAAAATCGTCACCATAATCGAACCATGCATTCCAGTCTGCATTATCACTCCCATCATTTACAATATCACCCGTAAAAAGGGTGAAATCTGTATTGTTAGTATTTGCAGCATTCGAAACATTTTGCCAATCTGCTACATAAGTCCGACTGTCTCCCATAGCTAAAAAGGAAAATTGTGAGCTGGCCGTATCTACCGAACATAAATAGCTTTTTTCCTCAGTCCATGCCTTCATTTGAGAATCGTATAATCTGTAATATATTGTTGAATCTGCTTTTAATGAAGGGAAATTATAATCATAAAAATAATCCTCATAGCCTGCTCTTTTTAGGCCCGGGGAAAGGCCCATCTCATACAAATTTGTATACCCCCATTTAATAGTATCATTAATTCCTTCACTTTTCCATGTTACAGTTAATCCATTTAACGGATTTAAACTACTACCAAAACGAATGTGCTCAACACTAATTGGAATCTCTGAAGAAGCTTCGAATATCACATCAAATCCAACATCACTGCTAGTAATGGAACGTTGATGGACTTCAACAACAAAAGTATTTGAGCCTTCAATTATAGAACTAACAGGAATACTTATTCTCTGATAAATACCTTCTGTGCAAGAAGAATTTGTTATAGTAAGATAATCTATTAATCCAGTCGGCATTATGTCTGACCTGTATATTTCATCACCATTCAAATAAACTACAGCACCATCATCAACCATTAAAGATAAAACGAACTGTGCTTCATCTCCTGAATGTGAGTAATTAAATGTTTTACGAAAATAATATGTTGTATATCCTGAAGAAAGAATTGTATTTAAAGGAACTCCTGAGATTGATCCAAATCCTAATGGAGATACTCCATTACTCCAGGAATTATCATCAAAAGAGGGGGCTTGCCACTCAGTTCCCTGATCTGAACCATTATCTAAATACTTCCAATTATCACCTGTGTCAATAATAGTCTGTCCAAAAGAATTTATAGAACTAGATAAAAAAAGCACAATCAAGATAATTGAACCTCTTAATGACCGTTTATTATTCATATTTTTCAAAATTTCATGCATCTAAATTTAATTTACTAAGAGCACCGATTAGTTACGCCTGCTACAAATATTCTATTTATAAATACCACAATGAGATATTATTTAACCTCAGTCTTTTTACCTGTATCATCTACTTTGTACAGTGTTTCACCTTCTATTAATAGTGCTTTTGATACTTCAGGTGAATTTATATCTACCGGATGAATAAGGTCTGTTCGTACTACTTTCCCATTATAATCTGTCGATATTTCATCAACTATTGTATGTCCGACAACCACTCTCTCCGATTCATAATATTCCAGAAGATTATTTACTTCGTTTATTGTGGCTTTAGGATAATATTTATAGTCTTTAACTAATCCACGATACCATAATGGGCCAAACCTGCCAAATATAAAGTTAGGAACGGTCAAAGTATCATTCTCTAAGTCAGCTCCAAAATTGGTTCGTGCTACTTGATTAATATCCGCCAGACTCAATTCCTGATTTAACACAATAGGGCTTATACCTGCATGCACAAACAGATTATCACCAATCTTTTCTATTATATTTTTAGAGTACATCCACCGGCCTAACTCATTATTTACATTATAGAAATCCTTTTGGAGTATCCCTAAATCCCTGGCTAAACGAACATATTTATCATCAACATATTTCCAGTTACCCTTCATATTCATTACTTCATGATTCCCCAGTATAAAGTGTACATGCCCACCTGCTGCTGTAGCTTCCTGTTCCAGTTTATAAATAAGCCATAAAACCTGTGTTACATAAGCACCACGATCAACAAAATCTCCGTTTAATACCAAGTGCCCGGTTTCATAAATCCAATTTAAATTTTCGTCTGTTATTTTATTGCCAATAAGTAAATTAACAAATGAATAATAATTCCCTTCTATATCTGAAACAGCAAATATTTTATCTGCTTCCTCATAAAAAGTAGGTAGAGAATGAATGTTTGGATTCAATTTAACGTAAAAATGATCGGGTATTTGATTGGGAACTTGCACAAGCAGGCTGTCAACATTGTTTACAATAGTCTCAAAAATTTCATCATGTTGATTAATCGTGATAATTCTAACATTCTCATCTTCATGAAAAACATATGGGCCATCGATATAGTCAATATCATCTTTAGGTATAATACGTGGCCCCATATCTTTATCATTGTTACATGAACTAATTATTAGTATGATAAATAGAAGAAATAAAATATTTGTGTTTTTTGTAATTGTTTTCATAATGAAATTCTATTGTTATCTATTTGATAATAAAAAGAAAGTAGATAAATTACTTAATCAATGATGATTTTAAAAAGGAGGCTGTAGAATTTAACATTTCAACAGCCTCATCACCCTCACCCCTAAAATTTAAACCCAAATTTTATATTATTCTATCTATTCATAAACAATTGTTAATTCAGGGGCATAATCTCCATCAAAAGTAGCAGCTTCTCTTCCTTGATCCTTTTCCGTTGCAGTAGCACTAATACCGGTAGGTACCATAATAATACTTAAACTATTTCCTGAAACCCAATCTACTCTATTCACAATCTCTTGTATAATACTAGCTAAATCAACAGTTTTTTGAGCGTCTGTAACATCATCTTGAATCCATGCAGGAATATCCCAAACGGCATTCGCTGTAGTTTTTGTTCTACCTGCTACAGTATACGCAACAGCTGGATCAAAGACTACAGAGTTTCCTGCATTTTCTCCATAAATCGTCATCTGACATTCTAAATCTCCATCACTCTCAGACATAAACTGGATACTGGCTGATTGAATTGTAGCACCTGCTGGAATGGTAATTCCATTATACCTAAGGCCAATTACTTGTAATCCATTATCAGGAGTGCCAGATGTATCAAATTCTCCTAACTCCAGGTCAGAACTTCCAGTATCATTAACCTGTCCATTTACAATGTTTTCTTCTATATCGTCTAATTCTGCAGTAATTGGAACAACTAAAGTAATTAGGCTAGTAATTGTAAACGAAACGGTATCTGATGTCAGATTACCTACAGTTACTGTAACGGGGCCTGTAGTTGTGCCAACAGGTACAGTAGTGGTAAGAGTTAAATGAGTAGAAAAGTCCGTAATATTGACTGCAGTTACTGTAGCTGCTATTCCATTAAAACTTACCACATTTTCTGCAGCTGTAGTGCTAAAGTTTCTACCGGTAATGGGAATCTCATCACCTTCCATCCCACTAGCTGGGTACATTTCTGTAATAACAGGAGGATATATGTCAGCATCACCTATTTCTAAATCATCTGTACACGACCATATTCCAATGCACAATATTCCAATGCACAATATTCCACTCATACTTAATACGAGTATTTTTTTAGTATTTATTAATAATTTCATCATAATTTTTCTTTTTAATAATTATAAACCAAGCCTGTAAATAGATTTGTTTTATATGTGAATGAGCTTAAAAAGGAGGCTGTAAATTGGTATTTTACTGCCTCTCTTTTTATACCCAAAATCAACCTAAAAAACTTAATCTGCATTATATAGATTTATTCATAATAATTAATATCCGGGATTTTGTTCTATATTACTGTTTACCTGGATTTCATCAATAGGTATTGGAAAAATCGTTTTATAATAGTCATACTTAATTTCCAAAGGAGTCGTAATATCCCAAACTCTGTCACATTCCTTTCTTACAATATCTTTCTTGTTTCTAATAAGGTCAAAAAATCTATGGCCTTCAGCAACAAATTCTTTTCTTCTCTCAAGTAAGATTCTATCCAGATTAACATTTACCAAATCTACCGTAGCTGCAGGATCAGCACGTTCAACGATAGCATTCAAATATATTCTGGCATTTGTAACATCCGATTCTTTAATAGCAGCTTCTGCAGCTATTAAATACACTTCTGACAATCTAAACACTGGAACGTCATTAGTTTGCGAAGTGTTTGTTAAAAAAATACCCGAAACAATATCTGCCCTGGTATTACCTTCACCAGGATACTTAAGAACTCTTCCCCAAGTACTTGTATCATCAGTACTATATTGATTTTTATATAATAATTCTCTACGAATATCATTAGGGTAAGTAGCCATAAGATCGATAAAATCTTGCGTTGCTACAAACTGTCCATACCCTTCAGGATCGGATAGGGCACCAACACCTGTACTTCCTCCATCATCTGTCGAAGTATTAATAATTGAAAAAATAGATTCACTAGTAGATTCCTTACCCCATGAGTCAACATATTCATCTCTTGGGATAAGAGAATATGGGCTATTTTTTATTATATAATCTGCAACTTGATACGCATTTGCATTATCTTCCATATACAAATATACACGAGCTAATAAAGTTTGCGCTGCCCAATTGTTAACTTCACCATGTTCTCCTAATTCTGTAGAAACGGGAAGTAAAGTAATTGCATTGTTTAGATCAGCTATAATTTGGGCATATGCTTCTGCAACAGTATTCCTTGACATTTCTGCTTCCGGGACAATAATTTCAGTCACAATAGGAATTCCTGGCGATGCTCCATTATCATGAGAATATTGCCTGGCAAACATTCTGCAAAGATCAAAATGAGCAAGTGCTCTTACAGTATAGGCTTGCCCTTTAACGGAATTTAATCGATCAGTATCTGCTGCAGGAACTTCAATATTGTCAGCTATAGATAAAACATTATTGGCTGCTCTGAGTACTTCAAAAGGCTTATACCAGGTACTATTACTGAAATCATTAGAAGCCGTATATCTGTATCTATACTCATCATCCAAACGTCCTTTTTCAACAGTTTGCATATCATCTCCACGAACATCATTTCGCGTAATTATTGTAGAGTTATAGTATGATTTACTTGACATGAGGTCATACGCACCAAGCATTACCATTTCCAGATCCGCAACGGTTTTAATAGTTTCCGGTGATTGTTGTATAACAGGTTCAGGAGTCAAAAAATCTTCACCACAAGATTGAATTGCAAATAGCACGACAATCATTAATCCTTTTATAATAATTTTAATTTTATTCATATTTTCTATATGTTTAAATTTTAATATTTAAAAGCCAATTTCAATACCTGCAGTTATTGTCCTAACATTTGGTATTTCAAAGTACACATATCCGTTTGCTTTTTGTTCAGGATCACAAAGGTCTTGTTCGGCCCAGGTTAGTAAGTTTGTAGCCTGAACATAAACAGTAGCTCTTTTAACATTAATTTTTTGAGTAAGAGTTTCCGGTACATTATATGATAACATAATATTTTTTAAACGAATATAACTGTTGTCAAATAAAAAACGACTTGAATATTCCGAAGAAAGATTATTACCTTGCCAAATGCGTTGTGGATGTTCAGCATTATCGCCGGGCTGTTGCCATCTGTCGAGCGAACCTTCTTGTATTGCATATTTACTATATGCACCATCGTTCCACGATTTATAACCTGAGGCATACCATATTTTTCCTCCAACTGAAAAATTGAACTGAAACGATAAGTCAAATCCCTTATAGCTAAAGCTATTACCTAAGCTACCATAAAAATCAGGTTCTGCATTACCAACAACAGTAGCACCAGCTTCTTCGTAAACTCCTGTTTTCTCACCGGTTACATTCCCTTCATCATCAACAATATACCACTGAGGAGTTCCATCATCAGGATTAACTCCTGCCCACGCCGGAACATAAAATGAATAATATGATTCACCCTCTCTTCTTATATATCGCGACGAAAAAAGATCTTTTCCTTCGTTAAGTTTCGTTATTTCATTCTTTTCTATTGTTAACATAATTGTTGATCTCCAGGTTAACTCTCTGGATTGAATATTGGTTGTTCTTAATTCAAGTTCATAACCTGAATTTTTCATATTCCCAATATTTGCCCATGTGCTTGAGAAACCAGTAATGTAAGAAATATCTTTTTCTAGTAAAAGATCATTGGTATTTCTTAAAAAGTATTCAAATGACCCACTAATTTTTTCTAATAATGTAAATTCAAAACCAACATTCAAGGAAGCATTCTTTTCCCAGGTAAGATTTGGACTTGAAAGTTGATCTTCAATTGCTGCCTTTTTTCCATTATATGATTCTTCATATGTATAAAGAGCTAAATGTCCATAAGCATCAGTAGGAAGATTTCCATTCGTCCCATATGATGCCCTTAATTTAAGATCATTAATAATGCTTAAACTTTCCATAAAATTTTCGCTGGATATTCGCCAGGCACCCGATACAGACCAGAAGTTTGCCCAACGTTCATTTACACCAAGTTTAGAACTGCCATCCCTACGAAAACTAGCCGACATATAATACCTGTTTTTAAAATCGTAGTTTAATCTTGATAAATAAGATATCATTGATGTCACTCTTTCATCTCCACCTGCTTCTTTAGGGCTTTCAGTTGCTCCAATATTTGTTAAAGTTTCATTAGGAAACTGTATTGCTAACACCCAGTAATTTGATTTGGTATTCTTTTCTACTTCATATGCTGCAATTAGATTTATATGATGAAGATCCATAAATGTTTTATCGAACGTAAAAAGGTTCGACGAACTCATTTTTATGTTTTTTATATTTGTATTTGTTACATTTCCACCATCTTCATCACCACCTTTGGATTCAGGAGAATAATATTCTATTTCATCGTTATTTATCCTATCATAACCATTTGTGGATCTAAATGTTAAGAATTCAAACGGTCTAAACTCAATAAATCCGGTATTCATACTTCTGTACAAATGTGAACTTCTTTCGCTTAGTTTAGTTTCTCTTAAAAAATTACGGTATCCATCATGTATTTCTTCTTTAAGTTCTCCATTAGCATCATAAGGGCCTTCGGATGGAAAAACGTTTCTGGCATAACTGTAATATGGATTGTAATAGCTAGTACCTGCTCTTACAATATTTTGATCAGAATATGAATTTAATATATTCAAACCCACAGAAAACATTTTATTCATTTTGTGAGTTAAATTTAATCTTCCTGAATATCTTTTATAATCAGAGTCCATAGCTACACCTACTTGATCAAACACACTACCTGATAGAAAAAACTGTGTTTTGTCGGTTCCGCCAGATGCAGATAAAACAGTGTTGGATGTTGTACCGGTTCGAAACAATGCATCAAACCAATCAAAATACCCTTCTTCGGGCATGTTGTAACCATTAGATTCCATTTCTGCATCAACATCGAAACCAGCAGGTGCATTTCCTGATGCAAGATAATTTTCCATTGATTCGCGATGAAGCATTGTAAATTCCTCACCTGACACTTGTTTAAAGTTATCAACAGCAAAATCTGAAACACCGTAGCTTGTTTTAAATGAATATGTTGCTTCTCCTTTACGGCCTTTCTTAGTTGTTATTAATATAACTCCATTCGCTGCTCGCGATCCATAAAGAGAAGCAGCGGCGGCATCTTTCAGTACGGTAATAGATTCTATATCACTTGTTGGAATAGCTGACATAGTATTTCCCGGATAATTATCTCCACTGGCTCTAGTATGGAGTGAGCCTGAAAATACAGGAACTCCATCAATTACATACAATGGAGAATTACTAGCACTAATTGATCCCATACCACGTATGCGAACTTGAGAAGCAGAACCAGGCTGTCCACTAATATTGGATATCTTTACGCCAGAAACATTTCCTATAAGCGCCTTTTCAACAGATGATACCGGCACTCTTTGAATACTTTCAGCTTTAACAGTAGCTACCGAACCTGTAAAGGATTTTTTTGTAGTTGTTCCATAAGCTATAACCACCACCTCGTCAAGGCTAACTGTTGTTTCTTCCAGTGTTACATCTATAACTTCCCTTTGATCAATAGGTATTTCCTGGGTTTTCATACCTATAAACGAAAAGACTAAAATGTCGTTTTCATTTGAAGCAGTAATGCTATAAGCCCCATTTATATCAGTAATAGTTCCTATTGATGTACCT
>DAOVYZ010000478.1 GCA_030635365.1 Bacteroidales bacterium | reverse complement strand
ACAATAACTGTATATCTTAACCCTCAAAATCAAAAAGATTATTATAATTATATAATTGAATTAGAGCCAAAGAGAATTATTTTTAACCCCGGATCAGAAAATCAAGAACTTATTGAATTAGCGATGAAAAGCAATATAGAGGTATCAATTGCTTGTACATTGATAATGTTAAATAATAATAAATATTAATGATTTATACTATTAAATCAGTGAGATTATGATTTTGATTTCAAAATCATTTAGCCGAACTGATCCCGAGCGGTAGTCGAGGGATCTCAAAGGGTTTTATTCCCCGTACCTTGGTGCGTATAAAAAAATAATATTCCATTGTGATACCCCGTCCGCTTGCGGCGGGGCAGTTCATTTAGACAAATAGCTTGCAAGAAAACTAAGTCTCAAGTAAGAACTTAGTTTACGATCTCAGCGAAGCTAAACTAAATAAGATTAGAATTCTTTTGACAGATTTAAGAATATTTTAAATTTGTTTCTGAGAATAATTTGTAACTTGTCTTTTTATAGTAATAGATTAATATGAAACTAAATATTAAGAAAATATTTAGAAGCAATAAAGAAAATCAATCTTCACACGATTCAGAGCATATTTGGTTAGATAATTTTTTAGCTGAAATAGGAGGTTTAAGTTTATTTACTGTAAATTTTTTCAAGGAACTTTTTCGTCCTCCATATGAACACAAAGAATTTCTGAGGCAGGCAAACAAAATTGGGTTAAGTACTTTACCATTAATCGGTATTACAGCATTTATTATGGGATTGGTTTTAACTCTACAATCAAAGCCTATGATGGTTGAATTTGGTGCTGAATCGTGGCTTCCTGGAATGGTTGCAGTATCGATTGTTAGAGAAATTGGCCCTGTAATTACAGCATTAATATGTGCAGGAAAGATAGGGTCGGGAATAGGAGCAGAGCTTGGTTCGATGAAAGTTACAGAACAAATAGATGCAATGGAGGTATCTGGCACAAATCCTATGAATTATTTGGTAGTTACTAGGGTTCTTGCCACAACTTTTACAATTCCGATTTTAGTATTGTATGCAGATGCGATATCATTTATAGGATCGTATATTGCAATAAATTTGCAAGGTTTTACTTCATTTCGTTTATTTGTAAATTTAGCTTTTGACCCTTTACATTATTCTGATTTGGTACCTGCTACAATTAAAACATTTTTCTTTGGTTATGCTATTGGAATAATTGGTTGTTATAAAGGATATAATTCGTTAAAAGGTACCGAGGGTGTAGGTAAAGCTGCAAACTCTGCAGTAGTTATATCATCACTCGTAATTTTTATTATGGATTTAGTTGCTGTGCAGCTTGCTGAATTATTAAATATTTTTAATTAAATATGGCTCGAAAAGAAGACATATTAATATCATCAAATGGTATTGTTATTGAAATAAATCACCTTAAGAAATATTTCAATGGCCTTAGGGTGCTGGAAGACGTTAGTTTAGTTTTGAAGAAGAGTGAAAATATTGTTGTTTTGGGGAAGTCAGGCATTGGAAAGTCAGTATTAATAAAATGTATTGTAGGATTAATTCAGCCTGATAGTGGTTCATTAAAAGTTTTTGGCAAAGAAGTCACGGAAATGAAACCAAAAGAACTAAATGAGTTAAGAACTAAGGTAGGTTTTATTTTTCAGGGTAATGCTCTTTATGATTCGATGACAGTGCGGGAAAATCTGGAATTTCCATTACGAAGGAATAAGGCTTTAAAAAATTCTCATGAAATTGAAGGATTAATTGTTGAAGCATTAGAAAATGTTGATCTTCTTGATACTATTAATAAGATGCCTGACGAACTTTCAGGCGGGATGAAAAAACGTATAGGATTGGCACGTACTTTAATACTTAAACCGGAAATAATATTATATGATGAACCAACAACCGGTTTAGATCCTTTAACTTCGAAAGAGATAAGTAAATTGATTTTAGAAGTTCAAACGAAATATAAAGCATCATCAATAATAATAACACATGATTTGAATAGTGCAAAAATAACTTCAAATAGGATGTTAATACTTAACGAGGGAGTTATTAAAGCAAGAGGAACATTTGAAGAACTTAAGAATTCAGAAGATAAATGGGTACAATCGTATTTAAAAATTGAATAAATAATAAGAGTCATGCAAAATACAAGAAAAATTAATATGCGTTTAGGCTTTTTTGTTGGAATTGGCATCGTATTTTTTATTCTGGGGATTTATTATATAGGAAGTCAAAGGAGTATTTTTAGCCGAAGCTTTACTATTAGTGGTATTTTTAAAGATATTAGCGGAGTTAAAATTGGTAATGATGTAAGATTTTCAGGAATAAATATAGGAACGGTTTCTACGGTTGAAATTCTAAACGATTCATTGGTACAGATAAATTTTTCAATTAAAGAAGAAGTCAGGCAGTTTATACGTAAAGATTCAAAAATTGAGATTACCCCTGAAGGCTTAATGGGTATAAAGGTTGTATATATTTATACGGGTACAGCAGGTTCAGAAATTGTTGAGGATTATGATATTTTGGAAACGATAGAAGCGGTTCAGATAAGTAATATTATGAGGCAACTCAACACATCAAGCATTAATACAGCAATTATTACAAAAAATGTAGCAGAAATTACCGAAAAGATAAACAGGGGAGAAGGTGCATTTGGGAAAATATTTGCCGATGAGTCATTTGCAGAGAATTTAAGTAGAATTGCAGATAGGACAGCTTTATTGTCGGAGAATTTTGCAGAAATTACTGATAAAATATCTAAAGAGCAGGGAACAATAGGTATGTTATTATCAGATACCGCATTTGCAAATAAAATATCTCATGCAGGAGAAAATCTTGAAAAGTCAACGCAAGATTTAGTTGCAATAACAAGTCATATAAATGAAGGGAAGGGAATGTTTGGAGAAATATTTATGGATACTTCATTTACATCAAGATTAAATAGAACCGGAAGAAATT
>DAOVYZ010000104.1 GCA_030635365.1 Bacteroidales bacterium | reverse complement strand
AACTACATTAAAACCATATGTTCAATTAGAGGAATTTGCGTATTTAAAAGTAAAAGAAGTTAATGATTATGGTGCTTTTATGGATTGGGGTTTACCTAAAGATTTAATGGTTCCTTTTGCAGAGCAAAATGCAAAAATGAAAGAAGGAAATTGGTACGTTATTTTCCTGCTTGAAGATGAAGAAACCGAACGGTTGATTGGTTCTGCTAAGGTAAAAGAGTTTTTGTTTTTCGATGAGGTAGATGTAAAACAAGGAGATGAAGTAGGCCTATTGCTTTATGATATGAATGAATTAGGAATGGATACTATTGTTAACAACATGTACAAAGGTTTAATTTTTAAATCGGATATTCATAAAAAGATTCAACCAGGTGACAAAATAAAGGGATATGTGAAGCAGGTTAGAGAAGATGGTAAAATAGATATACTTTTGGAACCACCCGGTTATAAAAATAGTATTGATAAATATTCAGAAATCATTCTTTCTGCACTAAAAGAAAATAATGGTGTTTTGGATTTGTCAGATAATAGTAATCCGGAAGATATAAACCGGATATTAGGTTTAAGTAAAAAGTCCTTTAAAAAAGCTTTGGGAAAACTATACAAGCAAAAGCTTGTGAAATTGAATGGAAATAAAATTAAATTGCTTTAACAAACCTTATTCTTAGTTTGCATTATTGCATTGTCTTTGCAGGAAAACTCAAAATATAATTAACGAAACCATTTGATAACTTTATTGGCCTGGATGTTTGCTTGTAGATTAGTGAAATGGTGGAATCAAATTATTGGTTAATTGATCAGGTATCATTGCAATAAGTCATCAAATATTCTTCATTTTTAATTATAACAAGCGTAATGTCAAGCTTAAATTGATAACCCACCTGTTAGGTTTTTGAATTAAATAATTGCGACTTTTTATTTATACCATGACAGTAGTTTACCTACTTTATTTTTAGTCTAAATTTCATTAACTTGCATAAAAAATGATACATGGACAAAACCGCTCATATCATTAAAATACTTGAAGAAAATAGGGATTTCTTTTCAAATATTATTGATATTGAAATGAGTGAAAAGAATGCTCATATTTTTGATTTTTCGGAAACAAATGCAGAATTACATGATATTGATTTGAACAGTACCGAAGCACTAACTAATTATGTATTTGATACACTTAAAAAGGAGAAGAAGAAAGTTGGTGTTGGCGGATATATGGAAGATCGTTTAATTTACAAAAAAAGCAAACATTTTGATAACGATGGAGAGCCCAGAAGTATTCATTTAGGGATTGATTTGTGGCTTGAAGCGGGAACGCCAATCTATTCTCCATTGCCCGGGGTAATTCATAGTTTTAAACTTAATAACAATTTTGGTGATTACGGGGCAACCTTAATTTTAGAACATTTAATAGAACGAGAAACATTCTATACACTTTATGGGCATTTAAGTTTAGATTCTATTCATAACAAGGAAAAAGGGCAACAGCTTAGGAGAGGAGATATAATTGCTAAAATTGGAGATGAAAGCATAAACGGTAATTGGCCGCCTCATTTACATTTTCAGGTTATATCTGATATGCTTGGAAATGAAGGTAATTTTCCGGGAGTTGCTCCACCTTCTGCAAAAGAATATTTCCATAATTTATGTATTGACCCAAATTTAATTTTGAAAATTGATATATTGAAATAGAAAATCTTTTTCAGAGTATTTTCCTTAAGTTATCTTATGCACCTTACATTATAATTTAACAATTACTTAATAAATACTTTTTATTAGATTCTAAAATATATTGTACTTTAGCTAACCAGTTTAATTACTTAATAAAAAATGGAAAATAGCAATTTTAAAATATTACTTGTTGACGATGAACCTGATATTCTTGAGTTTTTGAGTTACAATATCAATAAAGAAGGATACGAAGTTTATACAGCTCAAAATGGGAGAGAAGCTATTGAAAAAGCTAAAAAGTATAATCCGCATTTAATATTGTTGGATGTAATGATGCCCGAAATGGATGGCATCGAAACTTGTGAAAATCTTAGGCAAGATAAGAATCTACAAAATACAATAATTGCATTTTTAACAGCTCGTGGTGAAGATTATTCTCAAATTGCAGGCTTTGATGCAGGAGGCGATGATTATATAACCAAACCTATAAAACCTAAAGTATTAATAAGCAGAATAAAAGCTTTATTAAAAAGATATAACTCGGGTACTAATGAAGAAAGTGATGAAAGCCTGGTAATAAGGCATTCGAATTTGGTTATTGATAAGGAAAAGTATTTAGTATTAAAAGATGAGGAAGAGTTAATATTACCTAAGAAAGAGTTTGAACTATTAGTACTGTTAATTTCAAAGCCAAATAGGGTTTTTACTCGCGATGAGATTTTTAGTGCCGTGTGGGGTGATAATATAATAGTTGGTGATAGAACCATTGATGTTCATATCAGAAAACTAAGAGAGAAGATTGGTGATGAGCATATAAAAACAATTAAAGGGGTGGGGTATAAATTTATTAAAAACTAACTTCAACATTTAAATAAATACTTGATTCAAATTCGCCTCCATCTTTCTTTGGATTCCATCCTTGAAAGTTTGGCGCGATTTTAACTCCTTTCACCGGATTATATTCTAACCCTAACATATATAGTTGCCCATCATCATCAATATGCCACGGATCTGCTGCTCCACTTAAAGTTGATGATATTAAATTATCGAATCTGCCAAAAAAGTTGAATTTTTCACTAGCTATAACTGTTGTGTAAAATGAGATTCCGGTTAAATCCTCACCTTTGTTCATTTTGTGATTTTTTTGTAAGTTATATTCTCCTCCTACCCTGAATTTATCCGATTTATATCCTGCAAATAAGGCTATGGTTTGTTGAGCAACATCCGCACTCATTAAATCATAATACATCCTTACATCAAAATTCTTAACAGGACTTATAGTAACACCTATAGCTCCTTTATAAGTATCATCTGATTGTAAGTTTTTGTAACCTTCACCATTTAAAATCATTCCATCTACAGATATAAAGTCGGAGAATTTATAAGCAAAACTTGCTCCTAAATCGGCACTGGAACCAAATTCATGTTCATCTTGAAGCGACTTATAAATATATCTGTAACCCCAATGTTTTTCCTGAACTTTAAAACCATACAACCCAATTAATCCAAAATTAGCAGTGAGTTTGTCCTTTTTATATATTAATGCAGCATTTTTCAAAAAAGCCGTCATTTGTAACTTCCCTACAGCAGGGTCGCCAACATCTAATGTGATCTTAGTTGAGAAATTTTCACTAAAAGAATATTTATAACCAAAATATGCTCTTTTAATTTCAAATGCCGAAGTATTATCACCATCAACAAAAGTTGTGTGTGCATTTGAAAATATTTTTACTGCAGGTTTCCCTGATGGTACAAATTCTTCAGTTGTTGTTGTTTCTTGAGCATTAATAACTGTTGTAAGCAATAATATTGCAGTAAATGTTAATTTGATTCTTTTCATCTTTTTAAAATTATATTTAATAATTAGTGTCCTTTCTAGGATCAATCTAATTAGTATCTAATTATTTGTTGTTTAATTGATACTCAACAAAATCTCTTTGAGCTTTTACAAGGTTGATAGATTGTAATAGGAAATTCTTTATTTCATTTAAAATACCCAAATATAAAACACTGTTTCTTGTTCCTGCCTCATCAAGTTTAATTCTCTTAATTTGATTTTTACGGTACAACCCGGTAATGTCCAGAATTCCCTGTTGTTTTTCAATTAAATTAGGTATATTATTGAATTCATTCTTTTCAATTGTTGATATTATCGTATCAAACAAATCAGTAACATTATTCCTGAGTTCATTAAGCTCATCAATTTGAATTTTTAACAGAGGTTTGTGATTATTATCGACATACTCATAACTTGGATTTGAGATAAATGTTAAAGCATGCGCCATTTCTCTTAAATAATCAATTACCTGCACATAATAATGCCCTGTTTCTCCTTCCTCTTCCTGTAGCTTGAGCAGCGTATTATGAACATTGTTTTTTAGATATTTAGCATCAACATTGAGGCCGTCAACTTCTTTGCAAACATTCTTTAATGCTTTACGGTCCTCGTGTGTTAAGCCTTCAATTGTATTACTAAACACATCAACAACTGATTTTAGCATATTTCTAACTTCCAAAGAACATTTTGTCATTATATTTTTAGCATGTAGATCTTCATCAGCAAGTCTTTTTATTTTTTTCTTCTCAGCTTCTTTTTTATGGAATGATGTATGAGTTCGTATTACTGTATATAAAGCAATTAAAACTAAAGCCGCAATAGCTACTACACCTCCCCAGCTTATTATTAAAGCAATTAAGAAAGCCACGGTAAAAGCAGTAAAGGCAGTCATAAACCAACCTCCAATAACTGTAATAACACCAGTAATCCTATATACGGCACTTTCTCTTCCCCAGGCTTTGTCTGCTAACGAAGATCCCATTGCAACCATAAATGTAACATAGGTTGTAGATAAAGGCAATTTCATTGATGTTGCTAAAGAAATTAAGATACTGGCAACGGTTAAGTTAACAGAAGCTCTTACCATATCAAACGAAGGTGCATCTTTTACGTTTTTTATACTTTTTGGTATTCTTCCTGGTCAAATCGTTTACTTGCTATCTTCGTAAAGGACCTGGGGGTAGTTTTATCCACAATATTACCAATGTCCATAGCAGTCCTTACAATTGTCCTTGAAAGGAAACTGGAGCCAAATCTTTCACTCCCAGCTCCCTGACGGCTCAGATTTATCTCAGTTTCTGTAACTTTTCTTGCTTTTTTAGATAACCATAAGGTAATAACCATAACCATCCCCGCTATTAACAATAAATAAGTGTTGGCTTTTGCTTTTCCGGTTAAGGCAACCATTAAAAAGCCATCAGGATCTGCATTAGGTTCAGCAATAAATGCCTGGAATGACTTTAATCCGGCTAATGGAACCCCAATAAAATTAACCAAATCATTCCCGGCAAAAGCCATGGCAAGAGCAAAAGCCCCTACTAAAACAATCATTTTTAATATATTAAGTCTTACCACCCAATACAAGACTTGCAACAAGATTGTCCAACATATAAAACTGTAAAGGATAATTAAAGAAGAGTTGCCCTTTATCCAATCTGTTGTGGTCTCCGTTAAAAATGATGAGCCTTTCGCACCTTTTATTAATATGAAATAGGTAATTGCTGTAATAGCAATACCACCCCATATGGCACCAAAATATTTAAATGTTTTTTTATAGTTAAAAGAGAATACCAAGCGTGTAATGTACATTACCAATGAACCAACAGTAAAAGCCACTACTACAGACAAAAGAATACCCGAAATAATAGCGAGTGCTTTCCCCGAATTTATATAAGTATTCAAATCACTTACAGTTTGTCCTAGGACTTTTATTTTAACAAGGGCAACAGCTACTGCCGAACCCAGTAATTCAAAAACTATTGATACTGTTGTTGATGTTGGTAGCCCTAAGGTATTAAAAACATCTAGTAACACAACATCTGTTAGCATTACAGCCAGAAATATGACCATTATTTCTGAAAAGTAAAATTGGTCAGGATGAAATATACCTTTTCTGGCTACTTCCATCATTCCGCTGGAGAAAGTTGTACCAACTAGTATTCCTGCACTAGCAATAATCATTATGATATAGCGTGGAGCAACTTTTGAACCGATTGCTGAATTTAAGAAATTAACAGCATCATTACTTACTCCAACTATTAAATCAGAAATTGCTAATGCAAAAAGAATAACAACTAAAATAATATAGAAATTTTCCATGTTTCTAATGTAGTTTTATATTTTGGGTAAAAGTAGGCATACTAGCAATATGTAACCCCCAATTTCAGGTTAAGTTTCAATTAACTCAATGTTAACTCAATGTTAACTCGGCAATTTATCTTCTTTTTATGCATGATTAATAAAAAAATCTTTTTGGAAAAAATGACAGGCATATAAGTAATAATTTAATATTATTATTAGTTTAATGAATAGATGAATGGATGAAATAATAAATTGAGAACAAGAAATTTGAGGTGTTTTTTTTGTTTTTTAATTATTAACAGTATTTTTATATTTAAATTAGCTAATTAATCCAAGGATTTACTAAACTCAAGCTGTATTTTTTTTATGAAAAGCTACGATGTCGTTATTAACCATAAGGGATTTGTGAGTTTGGATGTTATTGATGACATTCTACATCATTTAAAAACTTATCTTCAATCAAGGCAGCTTGACAAAAAAATAAAGAAAAGAGTATATTCGCTTGCAGTAGAGTGTGTTGATAACATTTATAAACATGCTGAACTGAATAAGAAAAATCATAAGTTAATAGAAAGCTACCCTCCACGCTTTATTGTAGAAAGAATAGGGGATGACTACCTTATACATACGGGTAATATAATTTTGAATAAAAATGTAGAAATAATTGTTGAGAAAATAAAGTTGTTAAACAATCTTAATCAAAAGGATATCGGTGTTTTATATAAAGAATCTCTTTCAAATGCTGAGATATCTGAAAAAGGAGGTGCCGGATTGGGGTTAATTGTTATGGCTAAGACTACAGGGCAAAAAATAAAATTTGATTTTGAAAGAATTAATGATAAGTTTTCTTATTTTGCGATGCAATTAAATATAAAAAAATAAAGTTCTATTATGAAAAGAATAGATATTTCTGCTGCAGATAAATCACCACAGGTTATCTTCGACCCAGAAAACTATTTGTATGAAATGAAAGGAAATTCGCGCCCGGAAAATGTTCGTGATTTTTATTACCCTATTATTGATACACTTAGAAAATATTTTGAGAAGATTGTAGCTGAAAATGAGATTCTATTTTTTAATCGAGAATGTTTTAAGTTTAATTTTAAATTAGAATATTTTAATTCGGCATCGGCAAAATTTATTTCAGATATACTGATTATAATAAAAAACAGTACAGAGGCTAAATTAAATATTAAGGTATATTGGTATTTCGATGAAGGTGATGATGATATGAAAGAGGTAGGTGAGGATTTTTCGGATATGATTTCTGTACCTTTTAATTTTATCATGGTTAAGCGTTAATATTAGAATAAAATGGTTTTTAAAAATAATGTTGTTTGGATAACAGGAGCCTCTTCTGGAATTGGAGAGGCTTTAACATATGAGTTTGCTAGACAGGGAGCGCGATTAATAATATCTTCTAATCAGCAAGCTGAACTTGAAAAAGTTCAAAAAAAATGTAAAACTTTTGGAACCGAGTGTTTTATTCAGTATCTGGATATTACTGATATTGCTAACATGCAACATATAGCTGACAGTATAATCAAAAGATTTGGTAAAATTGATGTGCTTGTTAATAATGCAGGAATTAGCCAAAGATCTTTGACCAGTGAAACTCCGCTTGAGGTCGATAGAAAAATAATGGAAATAGATTATTTTGGAACAATTGCTTTGACAAAAATCGTTCTTCCTTTTATGAAGAATAATGGAGGTGGTTATATAGCAGTTACAAGTAGTATCTCCGGCAAGTTTGGATTTCCTCTAAGGTCGGCTTATTCTGCAGCAAAACATGCATTACATGGTTTTTTTGAAACTTTAAGGTCAGAGGTTTATGATGATAATATAAAAGTACTAATTGCCTTTCCGGGACGTATTAAGACAGATATTTCATTAAATGCTTTAACTAAAGATGGAACAGCCCATGGAAAAATGGATGATGGGCAAAATAAAGGAATATCAGTAGAAAAATGTGCAAGACAATACCTTAAGGCTATTCAAAGAGATAAAAAAGAAGTATTAATTGGAGCTAGTGAATTATTAATGGTTTACATACATAAATTTTCCCCTAAATTATTTTATAAATTAGCCCGCAAAATAAAGCCTACATAATTTAAATTAAAAATGAGTAAATTAAATATTACCGGAATACAACAAATAGGAATAGGAGTTCCTAATGTTTATGAGGCCTGGAAATGGTATAAAGAAAATTTTGGGATGGATATCAGAATATTCGAAGACGATACCGTTGCCGAATTAATGTTGCCTTATACCGGAGGTAAGCCACATAAAAGGCATGCTGCATTGGCAATGAATATATCAGGTGGTGGTGGTTTTGAGATATGGCAATATACAAGTAGAACTCCGGTTGGTCCGGATTTTGAAATCCAGTTGGGTGATTTAGGAATAAATATTGCCAAAATAAAAAGCCCTGATGTTGAAAAAGTATATGATGATTTTAGATCACGAAATCTTGATATTTTAGGTGATTTGTATGATAGTCATTTTTTTGTTAAAGACCCGTATGGAAATATCTTCCAAGTTGTTGAAGAAAGCAATTGGTTTAAAAAGACTAAAAAATTAACGGGTGCTGTTGCAGGAGCAATTATCGGTGTAACTAATATAGAAACAGCCCAAAAAGTATATAGTGAAATTTTGGGTTACGACCAAGTTGTATATGATAAAAAAGAAACTTTTGATGACTTCCAAAACCTTCCGGGTGGGAATAATAAATTCAGAAGAGTACTATTAAGGTCATCAAAGAAACCGGAAGGAAGTTTTAGCCGTTTACTGGGAGAAAGTTCTATAGAATTAGTTCAGGTGTTTGAAAGGGAGCCCAAAAAAATTTTTGAGGGCAGATTTTGGGGTGATTTAGGTTTTATTCATTTATGTTATGATATAAGTGGAATGGATGCTTTAAAAAACATTTGTGAATCAAAAGGATTCCCATTTACGGTTGATAGCTCTGTTAAACATAACAAAGATAATAGTTTTGATATGGGTGAAGCAGCAGGCCACTTTACATATATTGAAGACCCCGATGGGACTTTAATTGAGTTTGTCGAAACGCACAAAGTACCAATAGCAAAAAAATATGGTTGGTACTTGGATCTTAAGAAACGGGATCCGTTAAAACCTTTACCAAACTGGATGCTAAGTGCATTAGCGTTAAATAAAGTAAAATTTTAAATGAGGCTGTCCAAAAAGTCTTTGTGGGACTTTGTGTTTCCTTCGAGTAACTTTGTGGTATAATTACAAAATGCTGTTACACAGAGTTTCACCAAGAAGACACAAAGTTTCTCAAAGTGAAAAAACAAGCAATTTCTTAATTT
>DAOVYZ010000419.1 GCA_030635365.1 Bacteroidales bacterium | reverse complement strand
GTAGCCATAAGTTCCGGAGATACTTTGTTTTTAGATATATTTGCTAAAAATTGCCCTGATATAGATATATTCGGTACTAATTCATATCGCGGTAAATATGGGTTTTTAGATTTATGGAACGAAGTTAAACGTGTTAGCGGAAAGGCGGCAATGATTACTGAATATGGAACTTCATCACATGCAAAAGGATATTCAGAAAAAGAAGGTGAAACCTATCAATCAACTTATCACAAAGGGTGTTGGAATGATATAATATCAAACTCCAATGGCTTCGGTGCAGGAAATGCTCTAGGTGGTATTGCTTTTGAATGGATAGATGAATGGTGGAAAGCCTATGAACCTTTTATACACGATAAAAAAGGTTTATTTAGCGGTCCTTTCCTCGATGGATATATGCATGAAGAATGGTTAGGGATAACTTCTCAGGGAAATGGCAAAAGTTCTCCCTATTTAAGACAGCTTAAAAAAGCTTATTTCACTTATAAGGAGCTGTGGAATTTAAAATAAGTTCACTTTACTTAATTTTGAGTTTGTAGTATAATATATAGCAATAATTAATATTACATTAATAATATAGAAGTACAATAGAAGGAGGAAGAATGAGAAAAACAAGTTTAGTAAAATTAGTCAGCTTTGTAACAATCTTTTGCTGCTTCGGAACTTTAGGTTTCAGTCAGGATTTAAAAGATTTTTATGTTTACGCTGACAAAAATTCACCATCAAATCATTTTATACCAAGTGGTTGGATGGGAGATCATGGAGATTTAAAATATAATGATCAAGATACAAAAGAAAAAGCATCTGGAACAACTTCTATTAAATTGACTTACTCAGCCAAAAAGTCACAAAATAACGGTTGGGCAGGGATTTATTGGCAATCTGCTCAAAACAACTGGGGTGAGAAAGATACAGGTTTCGACTTAACTGGTTATAATAAACTTGCTTTTAAAGCTAAAGGTGCCGTTGGAGGAGAAGTTATAACTACTATAAAAATTGGCGGGATTTCTACTAATAATGTAACCGGAGATCCTCTTTCGTTTCCTGATTCAGACTCTGTTGAATATGGACCGATTAAATTAACTAATGAATGGCAAGATTATTATATTAACCTTGTTGAAAAAGACCTCACATATATTAATGGCGGATTGTGTATAATTTTTAATGCTGATCATACCGGAGGAGAACAAACAATTAATTTTGATGAAATTAAATATACATATGACCCTACATTAGTCAAAGAAAAAGTCGGTGTAAACTTACCATTTTATGTATATGCTGATAGTTCTTCTCTTGATAACCACTTTATACCAAGTGGTTGGATGCCGGCTACTTCAGGTAAAGATTTAAGATTAGATATAAATTGGAAAAATTTACCCTTTAGCGGAGATAGTTGTATAAGATTAGAATACAAAAATGCTTCCGGTACTCGTTGGGCCGGAGTTTATTGGCAACAACCTGCAAATAACTGGGGAACTATACCTAAGGCCGGATTCAATTTACAAAGTGCTACTAAACTTACCTTTTGGGCAAGAGGAGATAAAGGTGGTGAAGTAATAACTGAATTTAAAGTCGGTGGAATCTCTAGTGGTGAATATATTGATACTGACAGTGCAAGCATAGGTCCTATTGAACTAACTAAAGACTGGAAACAATACGAGATAGACTTAAGAGGACGCGACCTTTCCTATATTATAGGAGGTTTTGCTTGGGCAACAAATATTGACGTAAATGACCCTGAAGGTATTGTTTTCTATGTTGACGAAATAAAATACGAAAAATAACATCTCAGATTTAATATTAAATATTTTGTTCATCAATAAGGAGTAAAAATTAACTATGAAATATTTGCAAGCTAAAAAGACTATTTTAGTGTGTACAGTATTAACTATTATTTACGCATTAACAGGTCATACTAGTTTATGTTTCGCTAAAAAAATAGAAATAAAATCAAACAATGGTGCTTATTCCTTAATTATCGATGGAAAACCCTTTTTAATGAAAGGTGTCAATTATAGTCCTGTTCCTATAGGAAAGGGCTATGACTATAAATTACCCTCAGATGAAAATAAACCTTGGTTAGTTGATGGTAAGCTTATGAGTGAAATAGGCATTAATTGCATTAAAATCTATTCTTCCGGAAAAGAGATAGGAAAACTTAAAGATTTTATTAGTGACATGTATGAAAAATTTGGTATTTACACGGTTGTAAGTGATTGGTTAGGTTTATGGGCCTATCCTCGGGCAAACTATTCTGATGAGAAGTTTAGAGAAGCTACTAAAGAAAGAATTATAAAAATGGTGTCTGCTTTAAAAGATGAAAAAGGCCTTCTAATGTGGGTGTTAGGTAATGAGAATAACTATACTTTTTCAGGACAACTCGGGTTTTGGACATCACCAGAAATAGAAGATCTTGATTCTCTTTTAAAAAAGCAAAATAAACGAGCTGAAATTTATTATTCGTTTATTAATGAACTTACTTTAGAAATAAAAAAGATTGATAAAGTCCATCCTGTAACTCTGGGTAATGGTGAAGAACAATTCCTCAATATCGCATCAAAAAACTGTAAAGATATAGATGCTTTATCAATAATAATTTACAGAGGAAAAAAATTAGGCAACATATTAAACATCATTAAAAACTCTTTTGATAAACCCATATTCTTATCAGAATTCGGATGTGATTCTTATGATGCTTTTCGAAATAAAGAAAATCAAGAAGTTCAATCTGAATTTATAATTTCTCAATGGGAAAATTTATTTGAAAACACGGTGATTAGCGGAAATGCCTCAGGAAATGCTTTAGGAGGGTTTATCTTTGAATGGAATGATGAATGGTGGAAACACAATGAAGGATATACCGAAGATTGGTTGATTCATAATGTTGAAGCCGGATGGTCTAACGGTGCCTATTTCTATGACAATCGGGTAAAAGATAGCTTTAATATGAACGAAGAATGGTTCGGGATTGTCAGTTTAAGTGAAGAAATTGAAAATGGTATTAATAAAAGAGTTCCTAAAAAAGCTTATCACGACTTAGGTGATTTTTTTTCGACCTTAAATAAACATACTTCAAATTGAATTCATTTTCATAGCCATATAAACTACAAACAAGAGTTTATATGGCTATGATTCATGCTATGTAATATCTATAAACGCTTAAAATTTAAATTTATTAAGCCAAAGCAAGGTTCTTTGGTTTGAACAAATATATTTTCTGCAACCTACAATGAAAAATTATTGGAATATAGCTTTATTTTGTTCAATATTAATTCATACTATAGGTCTAGTTGGCCTTCCTTCATTTAATCAATCATTTAAACCACAAAAAAAGATTGATAAAAAAGAATCAATAAATGTTATCACTCAACAAATTGATAATATTAAAAGATTTGAAAAAAAAAATAAAGAAGTTAATCTTAATAATAATGAACCAAAACCGTTACCATATATAGAAGATTTGTTGACTGAATTTGAAGATAAAAATTCTTTTACTCAAAAAGAAAAACCAGAAATTTTTAATAAGAATAAAGATGAGGTAATATTCTCTAACTTATTGAAGGATAACGACTTACAAAATAACTCTGCTTATACAAATTATTACAAAATTATCCGAGAAAAAATAAGATCAAATACTTATAAGAACTATAATCTTAAGAAAAACGGTGATGTAATGCTTTCTTTTTTAATTCTTAGTGACGGCTCGCTTAAAAATATAGAATGTACCTCAAATTCGATTACGGACATAAGTTTAAAAAGAATTGCTCTAAATAGCATTCAACAATCCGCACCTTTTCCAACTTTTCCTTCT
>DAOVYZ010000426.1 GCA_030635365.1 Bacteroidales bacterium | reverse complement strand
CTATTGTAGAAATTAGAATTGCAGAGTTAAATATTGAAATACAAAAAGCAAAACATGAAACAATGGCTAAGGAAGAGTTTATATCGAAAATATCACATCAAATTCGAACTCCTTTAAATAATCTGGTTGTTGTAACAAACATTGTAAACAATTTTGAATTAGATGAAAAACAAAAGGATTTAATAGATACTATTCAGGCTTCTACAAATAATCTTGTTAATGTAGTAAATAATATAGCTGAAATTTCAAATGTTGATTTACTTCAAAGTAAAGATTATAATCAGCACTTTAACCTTGAGGCTACAATATGCAATACAATTAATTTGTTTTCGAATGAAAATGCTGAAGATATTAATTTTCCTTTAAATATTTCAAAAGATATTGATTTCCATTTGTTTGGTGATCCGGTTAAGATTAAACAGGTGTATTTAAATTTAATTGAAAATATTTTAAAGAACTCTAAAGATGGAAAGAAAACTGTAGAGATAGGAGTACAGAAATTAAATGAAGCAAATGCTATTGCAGAAATTCAATTTAAAGTTTCAACTAAGGATTTAAAACAAATACCTGAAATTACAAAGATCCATAATACTGAAAAGACTAAGAAAGGTAAGAATAATGCAATAATAAGACTATTGGAATTTAATATTGCAAATCGTATTATTGAATCATTAGCAGGAACAATAGAAATTAATTCCACACCTGATGATTTTGATTTTAAATTCAATTTAAAATTTAAAAAAGGTGATTCGCTTCATGAAAAGAAGGACTTCATAAAAGAAAGTATACTGCCTGAAATTGAAACAAAAGGTGATATAAGCTTAAAAGATGCACATGTACTTCTAGTAGAAGATAATCTTATAAACCAAAAGATAGTGCTTTTAAGCCTAAAAAAAATGGTAAAATCAATAGATGTTGCAAATAATGGTAAAGAAGCCTTAGATAAATTTGGGTCTGTTAAATACGATTTAATATTAATGGACATCCAAATGCCAATAATGAATGGAATTGTAACTACAAAAAAGATCAGAAATATTGAAAAAAGTACAAATACACACACCCCAATTATTGCTATAACTGCAAATGCCCTGCTTGGAGATAAAGAAGAATGCATAGCTGCCGGAATGGATGATTATATTAGTAAACCTTTCCAAATTGAAACTTTGGTACAAAAAATGGAAAAACAGTTAGAATAATAATCTCCCCGAAATGAGTACGTCAGTCCTTATTATTTGTAAAAACTGTTAACATATGCTATTGTTTATTTTTTAAAGAAATATTCACTGATGTAAATTTGTTTACTCTAATTCCGGCCTGAAAGCTAAAATCATAACATCATCAACTTGTTCATGATCTCCTTTCCAATCCTCAAAGCTTCTGTCAAAATAGGTTAATTGCTGGTCAAGTGGAAGTTTATGTATTGTAAGCAGTAGATGCCTAAATCGTCGATACTTATATTTTTTACCTTCGGGTCCACCAAACTGATCAGCATAACCATCTGTAAATAAATAAAAAATATCATTTTTTTGAAATTTTATACGTGTCTTACTAATTTGAGTACTTTCACTATCATTTAATAACCCAACCGAGAATCTATCTCCTCGAATTTCTTCAATTTTATTATCCCTGATAAAATACAATGGGCGAAAAGCTCCGGCAAATTCTAATTCTCTCTTCTTTTTATCAATAACACATAATGCTATGTCCATTCCATCTTTTAATCTGATCTTATCTGTAGATTTTCCAAAGGTTCTTGCTACACCATCATTTAAACCTCTAAGAATTTTATCCGGCTCATCAATTCCATACCCATCTGTTATATTTCTTAATAACTCAAACCCAATAATAGACATAAATGCTCCAGGCACACCATGACCGGTACAATCAACAACCGCAATAAAAACTTTGTCTTTCTTTTTATTAATCCAGTAAAAGTCACCACTAACAATATCTTTAGCTTTATGTAAAATAAATGAATCCGGCAAGATCTTTTTAAATAGCTTCATGGAAGGCATTAGGGCTTCTTGGATTCTCTTTGCGTAAACAATACTATCCGTAATATTTTTATTCTTTATTGAGAGTTCTTCTTTTTGTTTTGCAATTTGTTTAGCTATATGTTCTTTTTCTTTCAACTCTTGATTTGATCTCCTTAAACTTCTGGTTCTATATCTAAAAAGCCATACAAGCAATACAACAGACAATATTATATATGCTATATATGCTACATCAGTTTTCCAAACCGGGGTTAATACCACTATTTTTAAACTTGCTCCTTCCTCATTCCATACATTTTCACTATTTGACCCTTTAACTTTAAAATTATACCGCCCCGGAGATAAATTTGAAAATGTAGCATATCTTCTATTACCTAGATTTATCCATTCTTCTTCTACACCCTCTAATTTATACGCATAATTATTTTTTTCGGGATTCGTAAAATCTAAAACAGTAAATTCAATAGTTATTAAATTATTTTTATAAGGAATATCAATCTGATTATCTTTGCCTACCACTAACTTACCTGACATATTCTCTGACAAAATATCTACTGATGTTATTTCGATGTTTGGAATTTTTTTGCTTTTTATGATAGAATCCGGATAGAATGCATTGTATCCTGAAATCCCACCAAAAAGAAATTCTCCTGTTTCCGACTCAAAATAAGCTCCATGATTAAACTCAAAATCCTGTAATCCATCTGCTATCCCAAAATTGCTAAATATTCCATCATCCGGATCAAATTTAGATATACCACGATTAGTACTCATCCATAGATCACCATTTCTGTCTGATAAAATGGCATATATTAAGTTATTTGGCAAACCATCCTTCTCAGTAAAAGTCTGTACTTTCTCCGTATTTAAATCAAGTCTATTTAATCCTGCAACTGTACCCAACCATAAATAATCATTTATTGTATCCTTATGTAAACATAATATCTCATTACTACTAAAACAATCGATGCAATTATTGTCTGTTTTTTTATATCTTTTTAATGCATTCGTTGAAAGGTCTAATTTATTCAACCCCTTTTCTGTTGCTATCCATAATACATTATTTTCATCTTTTAAGATATCATATACAAGATTAGCCGCCAGGCTATTTGTGTCTTTTGGGAAATTATAATAACTATGAACGGAATCTTTTCCAATTCTATGTAAGCCAAATTTTGAACCTACCCAAAGATTTTCATCATTATCTTCAATAATATCGTAGATTCTATTATTCTTAAATATATTCAACACTCTTAACTTATCAACCTTATCAAAATATTCTAACCTCTCATTAAATAAACATAGTCCATCCTGTGTTCCAATCCACATTCCTCCATTCTTATCTTTATAGATCTTATGAACATAATCATTAACTATATTGCTATTCCCAGTATTATATGAAACTACATTTTGATTATTTAGATTAAATATATGTAATCCTGTCCCTAATGTGCCAATCCAAACTCTATCCTTTTCCTTATATATTGAAGTAACATAATTATTTGAAAATAGAGGGTCTCCGTTTTTTGATTTTTCATATAATCTGAATTTGTTCTGCTTATTTTCAATTTTTAATAACCCTACCACTGAACCAACCCATATTATTCCAGTTTTATCCTGAATAATTCCCGTGAAAGATATTGACATAAGCTCCTTATTTCCAGTCAAGAATCTGTTATAAACTGTAAAATATTTTGACTTTCTATTAAATTCATTTAACCCATTGTCTGTAGCAATCCATAAACTTCCTTCATTGT
>DAOVYZ010000456.1 GCA_030635365.1 Bacteroidales bacterium | reverse complement strand
CCTTTTTTAGCAACAATTGTTGCTGTACCGGTATCCTGACAAAAAGGAAGTTTCCCTTTGGCAGATACTTCTGCATTACGAAGCATTGCAAGAGCAACGTATTTATCGTTATCACTGGCATCATTATCATTTAAAATAGCTGCAACTTGTTTAATATGGCCAGGACGTAACATGAAAGAAGTATCCCTTAAAGCTGCATTAGCAATCTTAGTTAGTCCTTCAGGGTCAACCTTTACAATTGTTTTTCCCTCAAATTGAGTAACAGACACATGATCCTTTGTTAGTAAATAGTATTCAGCCTCATCTTTCCCCATAGGGAACGGCTCTTGGTAATTAAATTCGGGAGTTGGCATAAGATGTTAATTTTTAGTTTGTAATAGACATTTATACAACATGATATTGCATAATAAAAAGAACTGAAAAGATACGAATTTTAAAGCAAGGCGTCAATATGTTTTACAATATCTCCCAAAACTGCTTTATTGTCTTTTTCGTAACTAATCAGTACCTAAAGTTACAATTTTAATAGATATTTGGTGTTAAACATAAATGGAAATAATCAAAAGAATACTTAAATAAAGGTTCTATGTCGAATAAGATGGGTAATATTTATTTTGATATTAACTATTGATGTTATTTAGAAAAAACACTCAATAAACAACACTCAATAATCAATAAAAAAGTTAAAAGAAAGTCGAATATACAGAAATAATGAAAATTGAATATTGTATGTTGGGTGTTGAATGTTTAATTCCTATAATGAATTGACATTTAATACCAACTACAAACAACATAAAGCCAAAAAACTATAGGCACTATCGGGATTAGGCACTATTAAATATAAAAGAAAAACAACTGATTAGTAACAAACATTCAATTTTAGAAACAATTTCTAATCATTAGTTTTGGCTGTATACTTTAGTTTACCATGGCTGTGATTTAAACTAATGTGGTTATACTTTTTTTGTGATACTTAGAGATCTTGCCTGCTGGCAAGCAGGTTAGTGTTTTAGTGGCAAAAAAAGAATAGCCACAAAACAAAAATTTACACTAAAATCAACATTTATTTATATCATAGCCATTATTTTAAATACCAACTATTATTTCTAAAAATGAAAGATTATCAACATTTTAGGTTACCTTTGCATTTTAAGCTTATCTGGTAAATTAGGTGTTATTCTGGAAGAATCCTAATCCTAGTAATATCTCTGATTAGTAATATATTTTCTTAAAAAGCCATATAAGAAAGTTAAGAACTATTGCTTAACAAAAGAAGAAAAAAATATTATGTCTTAAATTATATTCATAAACACATATTGTTTATTTAAGACAAATAATTTAATTAATAGAAAGATGAAATTATATGTATGAAAAAAAACAGAATGTTTTTAAATCTCCGGATTTAGGACAAATGCAAGCAGTCGTTATTGATTTTAAAACAAGAATATATATTCCAATCGGTGCTGATCCGGTAAAAGCCAAAAATCGATACTTACATCATATTAACAGTAAATACACTAAAAGCAAATAATAATTGATTATAAATTGAATTTCCTTCCCCTGTCAGCTGAATAGGTAGGATAGCAAGGATTTTATTTTTACAGTGTCGAGGTATAAGAATACAAAAGAGCCATTATTTCTAGCGGCTCTTTTTTAGTGAGCCAAAATTAACTGTATTTAAAGCCATTATACCATAATTTTCTAATTTTAATTTACAGCAATCAATACCTTTTGCTGTTTAAGGTTCCATATCTTAGGACATATGGATATACTTGGAGAGTATTCATTCCGGAGTGAATGCTCTCTCTTTCGCGAAATTTTATTTTAAGTATTATCATTTTTTCATTTTTTACAATATTAGGGTAATATATTATTTGGGGTATGTTAGTATATATAAATTGTTGTGGTGTATTTGCATATTTTGAAATTGGATTTGCTTATTTGAAACAAAACAATTACCTTTGGCGTTAGTATCGTAAAGAGATAGTATGATTTTTTCATTTGGTACAAAGGACACTGAAAATATTTGGATGGGGGAGAGAGTCAAAAAAATCCCTCTTGAGATTCAGAAAGTTGGAAGACGAAAACTTAGGATGATTAATAACTCTCAAGACATTGTAGATTTGAGGATTCCACCGTCAAATAGGCTTGAGAAGTTGAAAGGAAAGGGTAAGGATTTCTATAGTATCAGAATTAATGATCAGTGGAGGATTGTGTTTATTTGGAAAAATAATCATGCTCATGACGTTGAAATTATGGATTATCATAAATTATGGAGATAATAAGAATGAAAAGATTAGAGAATGTTCACCCAGGAGAGATTTTATCAGAGGAGTTTCTTATTCCACTTGAGATAACAGCATATAGATTATCAAAAGATATTGAGATTCCGCAGACACGAATTTCACAAATAATTAAGGGTAAAAGAAGAATTACTGCTGATACAGCGTTGAGGTTTAGTTCCTATTTTGGGAATTCCGCGAAATTTTGGCTTGGATTACAAGATGACTATGATATTGAGGAAGAACGTACTAATCATATTGATGTATTAAAAAAAATCCGATTGATAAGGAACAAAACACACCACAACAGATAATATGAGAAATTTAACATTAATTATCGCATTACTAATTATTAGCTCTAATTTATTAGAGTTAAAGGCTCAAACAACTGAAATTGATAGCCTCGAAAACCTCTTACAACAGTACCAAAAAAAAGACACAATAAGAGTTAATTTATTAAATGAAACAGCTGATAAATTAAACTCGCTAAATGTTGATAAAACCTTTAAGTATGCTAAAGAAGCCGGCGAACTTTCCGATAAACTAAGCTTTACAAAAGGAAAAGTTGAAAGCTTGTTACTAATTGGAATTTATTATTGTCAGAAATCAGATTATCCCAAAGCATTGGGATATTACAAAAAATCATTAAAATTAAACGAGGAATTAGGCGATAAAAGAGGAATTTCAAAATGTTACAATAATATTGGAAATATTTATTCCGATCAGGACGATTATCCCAAAGCATTGGGATATTACCAAAAATCATTAAAAATAGATGAGGAATTAGGCGATAAAAGAGGAATTTCAAAACGTTATTATAATATTGGAAATATTTATTCCGATCAGGACGATTATGCCAAAGCATTGGAGTATTACCAAAAATCATTAAAAATAGATGAGGAATTAGGCGATAAAAACGGAATTTCAAACTCGTACATTAATATTGGAATTATTTACAAGAAACAGGGCGATTATCCCAAAGCATTGGATTATTG
>DAOVYZ010000242.1 GCA_030635365.1 Bacteroidales bacterium | reverse complement strand
CAACTATATCTACAGCAACTTCTCTTTTTGATTTGATATCAAACGAAATTTCTAAACCTTTATTATCAATAATACTTATTTTATTTGTATCAATCCCAAATCCGGCACCTTTATCTTTCAATGAATTTAAAACGATAAAATCCAGGTTTTTAGTATTTATTTTTTTCTTAGCATTTTCAATCTCATTATCAGTTTCCAAAGCAAAACCAACTAATACCTGGTTTTTCTTTTTTATTTTTCCCAGTGCAGCAGCAATATCTTTATTCGGTTCTAATTCAATCCTCAAATCAGTTCCATTGCTTTTAACTTTTGTGGTATATGTAATTGAAGGCTTAAAATCTGCTACGGCCGCAGCCATAATTGCAGCATTACAACTTTCGAAATGCTTTTTTGAAGATTCATACATTTCTTGGGCCGTCCCCACATTTATCCTTGTTACTAAAGAATTTGAGATTGTTAATGAGGTAGGCCCTGATATAAGAATAACTTCTGCCCCCTGATCTGCCAATTCATGTGCAACAGCATAACCCATCTTGCCTGAGCTATGATTACTTATAAATCTTACCGGGTCAATAGGTTCAAATGTAGGCCCTGCTGTTACAAGTATACGTTTATTTTTTAGTTTTTTTTTTGAATTGAAAAAATCAATTATTTTTTCAATAATAATTTCTGGTTCTTCCATTCTCCCTTTTCCAACCAGCCCACTAGCTAACTCTCCGCTTGCCGGTTCAAGTATCAAATTACCATACGATTTAAGAGTTTCAATATTCTTTAAATTTGCAGGATGCTGATACATATCTAAATCCATTGCAGGAGCAATCATTACAGGACATTTTGCCGATAAATAAGTAGTAAGTAATAAGTTATCCGCTACAGCATTTGCCATCTTACCCATAGTATTTGCAGTAGCAGGAGCAATTACGTATAAATCCGGCCATGAACCTAAATCAACATGACTATTCCACTGCCCGTTTTCAGGGTCAAAAAAATCTACTAGAATTGGGTTTTTCGATAAAGTAGCTAAAGTTAAAGGGGTAATAAATTCTTTTGCTAACTCAGTCATAACGATTTTTACTTGGGCTCCTTCTTTCACAAGCAACCTGACAAGAATAGCAGCCTTGTAAGCCGCTATACTCCCGGTTATTCCCAATAAAATATTTTTATCTTTTAGCTTCATAAGCTAACTGATTAAACAAACTCTTTCTATTCCTCAATTTCAGGCTTTCTAAAATAAATCTGATCATCCATAAATTCCTGCATGGCTATTAAAGTTGGCTTTGGTAATCTTTCATAAAATTTTGAAATTTCAATTTGCTCTCTGTTTTCAAAAACCTCTTCCAGATTATCAGTATAAGATGCAAATTCTTCCAGCTTCCTATTCAACTCTTCCTTAAGCTCTCCACTTATCTGGTTTGCTCTCCTGGAAACTATGGCAACAGTCTCATAAATATTACCTGTAACCTTATCAATTTCATTAAGGTTACGTGTAATAGTTGTGGCAGGAGCTTTTGTCTTTTTATAATCCATCCTAATATGATTTTATTTAAATTTAATTCTTCAATTTACCTTGTGAGTCATCAAACATATCTGTTGCTTCTTTTTGAAACTTACTCTCCGGGAACTCGCCAATAAATGAGTAGTATTCATCAACGGTTGATTGATATCTTTCGGTTTGCTTTTCTGCAATACTTTTTTCAGCGAATAAATATTTTGCTTTTAATACTAAAAACATCATTTCTTTCCTGTATTTTGTTTCCGGAAAGTCATCTAAACTATTATTTAAAGCAATAATAGCCGCTTTAAAATCACCTAAGTTATAATACAATCTTGCACTCTGGTATGATTTTTCAACTAATTTGTTTTTTAATTCCTCTATTAATCTTATACATTCACTTTCTCTATTACTATTAGGGTGTCTTGACATATACAATCCAAATAATGATATTGCCTGATAAGAAAATGATTGATCAAGGCTTGGGCGAGGAGATTGCAAGTATGTACAATATGCATTCATATATTCTGCCTCTTCAGCAAATGGGCTATTTCCATATGTTCTTCTAAACTCGTTGAAATAATGAGCAGCAAGCAAATAATTTTGTTGGTAATAACCAGCGTAAGCCGTATAAAAGAAAATTGTATCAGCCTGCCTTGTCCCCTTTAATACTGACTTTAATTGTTCAAATAAACCTTCAGCTCTCATATAATCTTCCTCAGCATAATACTCAAGCGCCTTTTGATATTTTAATTTATAATCACGGCTCTTTAATAACTTTTCATATTTACAAGAGCCTACAATGATTATAAGTATTATAAATACTGTAATTCTTTTCATTTTTTCAAACATTTTGCAAATGTACAATTTTAGTTTAAAATGGTAAAATATAATTAGATTAAACGCTTAAATTATTTAATTTATTTTCATGCATTTGCAATTTTTTTAAAAAAATGTACTTTTGTGGCTATAAAAATATAACCAATCTTAAAATCTTATTATATCGTGGATATTTTTAGCAAAATAAAAGAAAATATGGGTCCATTGGGCCAATACATGAAAGAAGCACATGGATATTTTACGTTTCCTAAATTAGAGGGCGATATTCATCCAAAAATGAAGTTTAGAGGTAAAGAAGTACTAACATGGAGCTTAAATAATTATATTGGTTTGGCAAACCATCCCGAAATTAGAAAAATAGATGCTGAAGCTGCAAAAGAATGGGGCTTGGCTTATCCTATGGGTGCAAGAATAATGTCAGGGCAAACCAGTAAGCATGAAGAACTTGAGAGCAAACTAGCTGAATTCGTCAGTAAAGAAGATGCATTTCTTCTTAATTACGGCTATCAGGGAATGGTTTCTATAATTGATGCACTAGTAACCAGAAATGATGTTATTGTTTATGACTCTGAGTCTCATGCATGTATTTTAGATGGTGTAAGGCTGCACATGGGTAAACGATATGTTTATCCACATAATGACATGGAAAACTTCGAAAAGCAACTTCAAAGAGCAACAAAACTTGCAAAGCAACAAAATGGAGGAATTCTGGTTATTACAGAAGGTGTATTCGGTATGACCGGTGATTTAGGCAAGCTAAAGGAAATGATTGCGTTAAAAAAGAAATATGATTTCAGGCTGCTGGTAGATGATGCCCATGGTTTTGGAACAATGGGTGAAACCGGAGCTGGAAGTGGAGAGCATTTAGGAGTACAAAATGAAATTGATTTATATTTTGGAACATTTGCAAAGGCAATGGCTGGCATTGGAGCTTTTGTTGCTTCAACCGAAGAAGTTGTTAATTATTTAAGGTATAATTTAAGGTCCCAAACATTTGCAAAATCTTTACCTATGCCAATTGTTGTAGGCTCGTTAAAAAGGTTAGAATTGCTTAAATCAGAAAAAGGATTAAAGAAACAACTTTGGGTAATTGTAAATGCCTTACAAAAAGGCCTTAAAGAAGCCGGCTTTAATTTAGGCGTAACAGAATCACCTGTTACCCCGGTTTATTTATCAGGGAGTATACCTGAAGGTACTAATATTACCATGGACCTGAGAGAAAATTATAATCTTTTTTGTTCAATAGTAGCATATCCCGTAATTCCTAAAGGGCAGTTATTATTAAGGTTAATACCCACTGCAATGCACACATTAGAAGATGTTGAGTACACAATTAATGCATTTAAAGCTGTGTATCAAAAGTTAATTAACGGCGAATATCAGGCAGAAAAAATTGCTCCTGTATAGTCTTATAAGTATATAAAGTGAATGACGAGGCTGTCCAAAAAGTCTTTGTGTGCTTTTGCGTTTCCTTTGCGCTACCCTGACTGCCGTCAGGCAGATTTGTGGTATAATGACAAAATGTTGTTACACAGAGTTTCACAAACCTGTCTGCCGACAGGTAGAGAAGACCCAAAGTTTCGCAAAGTAGAAAAAGCTACAATTCTTTATTTTTTTTAACTTTTTGGACAACCTCGCTTCAAAAACAGAACACGCTAAAAGCGTAATAGAAATAACGAATAACAAATATTGAACATAGAATAATGAAGTATTGTATTATCATCAAAAACAAGTAATAGTACCCGGTACAAAAAACAATATTTTTGCAAAATTAATTTCCAAGTGCTTGTTTAACCTCTACATTCAATATTGGATATTCAAAATTCAAAACACACAAATAAACGGCAAAGCCAAACATACATGACCACAGTCAAAGACGGTGGTTTTTTAAATTATAATAAAACCCGGCCACACATTGGCCGGGTTTTGTTCTATTTTGAATTTACTTTTCAATTTATAACGATCCTAAAAACTTTTCGGCATCGATTGCTGCCTTACATCCGGAACCGGCAGCTGTTACTGCTTGCCTGTAATGTGAGTCCATAACATCTCCGCATGCAAATACTCCTCCTGCTTTTGTTTTTGAACTACCGGGCTCAGTCATAATGTAACCAACCTCATCAGTATCTAAATAATCAGCAAAAATTTCCGAATTAGGCTTATGCCCTATTGCTACAAAAAAACCATGTATATCAATTTTTACTTCTTCTCCTTTCTTATTATTCAATATAACTCCTGTCACTCCACTCATATCTCCCACTATTTCCTTTGTTGTATGCTCAAATAATACTTCAATATTCTTTGTATTCATAACTCTTTCATTCATAACTTTAGATGCACGCATATAATTTTTTCGTATTATGAGATACACTTTATTGCAAATTCCTGCCAAATAAGTTGCTTCTTCAGCGGCAGTATCTCCACCACCCACTACAGCTACATCTTTGCCTTTATAGAAAAATCCATCACATGTTGCACAAGCTGATACTCCCTGCCCTTTGAATTTTGTCTCAGACTCAAGCCCTAAATATTTGGCTGTTGCACCTGTAGCAATAATAACAGATTCAGCTTCTATAATCTTTTTCTCATCAACTGTGATCTTAAATGGCCTTTGCGAAAGATCAGCAGCTGTTGCTATACCAAAACGTACATCAGTTCCAAATCGTTGAGCTTGTTTTTTCAAATCCTCCATCATAACAGGGCCTGTAACTCCTTCAGGATAACCGGGAAAATTTTCCACCTCATTAGTTGTTGTTAACTGCCCACCGGGTTCTAAGCCTTCATATAAAACAGGACTTAAATTTGCCCTGGCTGCATATATAGCCGCAGTATAACCAGCAGGCCCGGAACCAATTATTAAACATTTTACTTTTTCTACTTCAGAATCAATATTCTTCTGTTTATTATCATCTTCAAGGTTGTCTAATGATTTGAATAGTGCCATTTTTTAATCTTTACTTATTAATAAATTTACTCCGGCAAATATATAAATATTAAAATATTGTTTTTTACTAATACAATTAAATATACCATAAAATTAATTCTAAATAATTTGCTAATTAAGATTTGATAAGTATTTTTACAAACCGTTTCTGATGTATGTTAAACATGTGTTTGGACAAATATTATAACAAAAATGCATAAAAGTATAAGCCAGGCAACAACTTATATTAATTAATCGGGATGTAGCCTGCCGAAGGCAGGCAGGCTCAGCCAGATTTAAAAATTGATAATATTGATCGGGATGTAGCTCAGCCAGGTTAGAGTACTGGTCTGGGGGACCAGGGGCCGGAAGTTCGAATCTTCTCATCCCGACAAAATTGAAAACCTTTTCTGTGATAGCAGAAGAGGTTTTTCTTTTTATGCAATTGAGCTTGGTCAAAATTGTATAAAAAGAAAAATCTCTTAGTGAACGTAGTGAATAAAAGGTTTTTGATTTTCGAACACCACCCCTAAAAAAGATCATGAAATAATCTTCTCATCCCGACAAATGAAAAGCCTTACACAGTAGTGTAGGGCTTTTCTATGTGTGCTATGGCCTTGGCCTTTTCTGTTCAT
>DAOVYZ010000156.1 GCA_030635365.1 Bacteroidales bacterium | reverse complement strand
TTCAATTATTCCTTCAGAAAAGTTCCTTTCCCTAAATATTACAATCAAAAACTACATTTCTGATGTATATACACAACTAATCGGAAATTATAATACTGAAAATATTGTTGCAGCTGCAACAATTGGGAATTATTTTAATATTGAGCCCAAGCAAATTAAACTTGCTATTGAAGAATATGTACCCCAAAACAACAGATCTCAATTTATAAAAACTAAATGCAACAATATTATCCTTGATGCATATAATGCTAACCCAACAAGTGTAAATGCAGCAATTAATAATTTTATATCATTAACATTAGAAAATAAAATTTTAGTTCTGGGAGATATGCTTGAATTAGGTAATAGTTCTAGATCAGAGCATATTAAGATTCTTGAACATATAATGAAATATAAGTTTAATAAAATTATACTTGTCGGTAGTATTTATAGTTCAATTAATAACTTTCCAGACATATTGAAATTTGCTAATGTCAATGAATTAATGAAATGGCTACTAAACAATAAGATTACTAATACAAATATTTTAATCAAAGGATCTCGTGGTATTTATTTAGAACAAATTGTAAATTATCTTTAGTCTTTTAACTTAAGTTTATTAAATACTCTTTTCTTTCCCAAAAAATATGATAATACAATACTTCTTGAATAAATTTCTTTATGCTCATCGACAGAACTATTTGAAAGCAATATTTTTCTTTTTCTTTTTAATGATTTTAATGATCTATAAAAATGAATATGAGCTTTCAATACTGACATAAATCTTCTTCCTGACAATTTTAAAATAAACATTATCGCAGAAATCCCATCAAGAATTAATCTAAATATTAAGATTGGTAATAATTTACCCTTCGGAAGGTTTTTATATAGCAAAAAGAGATTGTTTCTATAATTAAGATATAACTTGTATGGGCTATTATTAGGTAAAGTACCTCCCCCAACGTGATAAACTATTGATTCCGGCTGATAAACAATTTTATATCCTTTATTTTTTAACCGCCAACACAAATCGATTTCCTCCATATGAGCAAAAAAATCATTATCAAATCCACCCTCTTTTTTAAAAAGATCTGCTCGAATTACCATACATGCCCCGGTAGCCCAAAAAATATCTTTTTTATCATCATACTGGCCTTTATCAGCTTCAATTACATTTAAAATCCTACCTCTACAGAATGGATATCCATATTTATCAATAAAACCACCTGCCGCACCTGCATATTCATAACATTCTCTATTATGAAAAGATTTTATTTTAGGTTGACAAGCTGCAATTGAGGAGTCAGAATCCATTAATTCAATTAAAGGTGTTAGCCAGTTATTTGTAACTTCAATATCAGAATTTAAAAGGACATAGTATTTTGCTTCTATTTGACTAAGCGCTTGATTATAGCCTCCGGCAAAACCATAATTCTTATCTAAAAGCACCTGCCTTATACCTGAATAATTCTGATCTAAAAAAGCTATTGAATCATCTTTTGAGTCATTATCTGCAATTATAATTTCAATATTGGGTTCTGTAGTATATTTTATAAGAACCGGCAAAAATTGTTCGAGAAATTCCTTGCCATTCCAGTTTAATATTACAATTGCAGTATTTATCATATTACCTTATTAATAAGCCTGATTATTTGTTAAGATTCTTCATTATCTCTCTTATACTTCCATCTCTTATGTGACCACAACCATAATTCCGGCTTTTCAATTATTTTATTTTCTAAAAATTTTACGTGAGTTTCTGTAATTTCATTTTCCTTGCATTTTAAAGGGTCACTAATAAGAATAGTAAATTCTACCTCATAAAAACCTCTTTTCACCTTATCAACATGTGTATAAAAGACTACTGCATTAAATTTCTTGGCAATCTTTTCAGGACCAAAAAAAACGGGTGTATCCTGATTAAGAAATTTCACCCAATGGTTTGTACTACTTTTTTGTGGCCTTTGGTCTGAGATTAATCCCAAAATAAAAAGTTTGTTTTTTCTACGATGATCAAGTATTACTCTATACGTATCATCCATGGTAACAGGGATTGCGCCAAACCTGCTTCTCAGATTAAAAAACTCTTTATCAAAAAATTTATTGTTTAATGGTTTATAAACACTTAATATCTGATATTTAGTGTATAAAGAAATCCCCATGCACATTTCCCAATTTGCATAATGCCCTAAAATACCAATAAGATTCTTTTTCTGATTATATAATTCTGTAAAAACTTCAGGATTCTTAATGTTTACTATTTTTAGCAGTCGCTTTTTCGACATTCTTGGAATAGCAATATTTTCTACAACCAGGTCTCCAAAATACCGAAAAAATTTCTTCATAATAATTCTTATTTCTTCTTCGGTTTTTTCCGGAAAAGAATTTCTTAAATTATTCAGAACAACTTTTTTTCTATATTTAATTACTCTGTAAACGATAAAATATATAAAATCAGCTATCCCGAAAAGAATAAACCGTGGTGAATGAGCTAATAGCCAACTAAAAATTATGTAAAAAAATGCACCTGCTAATTTCATCTTATTTATTTGACATTATTTGGTTAATATCTTTAAAAAAATTATTAAAAACAAACTCGTTTGTAGCAATTATTTCCTTTCCAAAAATATAATTACTACCTCCTTTAAAATCACAAACCTTGCCACCTGCTTGCTGAACAATAAATGCTCCTGCTGCAACATCCCAAGGGCTTAAGCTATATTCATAAAAAGCTTCAAATCTTCCACAGGCTACATATGCCAAATCGGTAGCTGCAGAACCAAGACGTCGAACACCATGCGAATTTTTCATAAAAAACTCCAGCGATTCTAAAAAAGGTTTTATTCTCTTATAATCATAATACGGAAAACCTGTTGCAATTAAACTATCCTCTATTTTATTCTTCTCTGAAACTTTTATCTCCTTGCCATTTAAATATGCCGAGCCATTTCCCCAAGCATAAAAACATTCATCAAGCCCCAATTCATGTACAACTCCTAAAACAACCTCATTATTTTCCATTAGAGCAATACTTATTGCATATGGAGTAATTCTATGTATATAATTTGTTGTACCATCAAGTGGGTCAATAATCCATTTATATGTTTTGCCATCTTTTGTCGAAGTACCTTCTTCGGCAATAAACCCTGCCTCCGGGAGAATATCGCTTAAACCTTCTACAAGTTTCTTTTCAGCAGTTTTATCTACATAGGTAACAAAATCATGCAATCCTTTTTCTTCAACTTTTAATAGTTCATTATTATTTTCTGATATAATAAATTTCCCTACGCTTTCAGTTAAATTAACAACTTGTTTACAGACTTTTTCCAGATTCATATAATAATTTTAGTTTTCAAAGATAACAAACCTATATTTTGTATACTTATTCAAATAAAGGTTTTAACTCATTTTAACAATAACATTTCCACTTTTCGCTAAAGCATGCAATTTTATTTTTTTAATTTCACCTACGAAACTTCTGTCATGTAGGGTTTCCACTTTAATATAATTTTCAGTAAATCCAAATATTTGATCATTTCTCTTATATGCTTCAAAAAGTACATTCGCAACTTTACCTATATTTTGCTTGTAGAACCTATTTTGTTTCTCTTCTGCTAACTTTTGCAGTTGCTTGCTCCTTTTAAGTATAATATTTCTTGGAATCTTATTATCAAAACCAGCTGACTTTGTATTTGGGCGCTCTGAGTATGAAAAAACATGATAATAAGAAGCGTCTATTTTTTCTAGAAAATTATATGTTGTCTCAAAATCTTTATCTGATTCACTTGGAAATCCAACAATAACATCAACTCCGATAAATGCATCAGGAATCAACTCTCTTATTCTATCAATTCTCGATTCAAATAACTCTCTGTTATACCTGCGTTGCATTTTAGCAAGTATTTCATTACATCCCGATTGCAGTGGGATATGAAAATGAGGCATTATTTTTTTTGATTTCGATACAAACTCAATTATTTCATTCTTTAATAGATTAGGCTCAATTGATGATATTCTAATTCTTTCTATTCCCTCTACTTCTTCAAGTGCTTTAATCAACTCCAAGAAAGTTTCATCTGAGGATTTACCAAAATCTCCAATATTTACTCCTGTTAAAATAACTTCTTTTATACCTGATTCAGCTATCTTTTGAGCTTCAATTATCAATTCTGATATACTTTTATTTCTGCTTCTACCTCTAGCCAACGGGATTGTACAATATGAGCATGAATAATCGCACCCATCCTGCACTTTTAAAAATGACCGGGTTCTATCTGCTTCTGAATGCGAAGAATCGAAACTATTCACTTCTTCAATCTCGCATGAATAAACTATAGGCTCTTTATTTTTTTCTAAATTACCAATGTGTTCAAGAATATTGAATTTATCCTTTGTTCCCAGCACCAAATCTACACCCAAATTTGATGCAATCTCCTTAGGTTTTAATTGTGCATAACACCCAACTACAACAATATAAGCATTGGGATTTCTATTTTGGATTTTTCTTATAACCTGCTTACATTTTTTATCAGCTTGTTCAGTTACTGAGCATGTATTTATAACGTAAATATCCGCTTCTGAATTAAACCCAACAACTTCAAAACCTTTCAATTTAAAATTTCTGGAAATTGTTGATGTTTCCGAAAAATTTAGTTTACAACCTAATGTGTGAAATGCGACCTTTTTCTCGTTTACCCCTGTACTTAACATTAAAAATTATATTTTCGAGGTACAAAGGTAAATTATTTAATTTGAATATAATTGATTCAATTATATGAGTTAGTTCCAATACATTTTCAGTTATTCTTGGGGTAATCAAAAAATGAATCTAAAGGTATATATCTTTATTTAATACTATTTTTTCAAAAGGGGAATTGAAAGTTCTGGCAAAAATAGTTGCAGAATGTAAAGCTCTGACTGCAGGGCTGGTCAATATTAATTCGGGGATTTTATTTTTACTTAATAAGCGTTTAGCCATGGCATACCCATCATTAACTCCTCTTTCCTTCAATGGACGGTCAATGTCCGACACATTCCCATAATCTTGGGTAGACTTACCATGACGGACAATATATAGTTCTTTATATTCTTGCATTAAAGCAATTTTAAAGCAAATCACTTGCTAATTCTGCCAAATAACTTCTTTCACCTTTAATAAGATTAACATGTGCAAAGATATCCTGCCCTTTCATTCTATCCGCTAAGAAACTTAATCCATTCGATTTCATGTCAAGATATGGTGAATCTATTTGGTTTATATCTCCGGTGAAAATCATTTTAGTACCCTCCCCTGCTCGCGTAATAATAGTTTTAACCTCATGCGGTGTAAGGTTCTGTGCTTCATCAACAATAAAAAATACATTTGATAAGCTTCGTCCCCTGATATAAGCTAAAGGGCTTATTATGAGTTTTTCTGTTTTTTGCATTTCCTCTATTTGCTGATATTCCTTACTTTGAGCTTTAAATTGATTTTTTATTACTGACAAATTATCAAATAAAGGTTGCATATAAGGCAATATCTTTTCTTTAACATCTCCCGGTAAAAAACCCAGGTCTCGATTTGCTAAAGGAACAATTGGCCTTGCTAAAAGTATTTGGTTAAATTTTTTCTCCTGATGTAAAGCTGCTGCAAGTGCCAGTAGTGTTTTTCCAGTACCTGCCTTCCCTGTTAACGCAATTAACTGAATTTCAGACCTGGATAAAGCATCTATCGAGAATGTTTGCTCTGCATTCCTGGGATCAATCCCATACGTTCTATGCTTTTCAACGCGTTGTAATGTCTTACTATTTGGGTCGTAATGCGCTAATGCTGACGTTTTAAGCCCTTTCAATATAAAATATTGGTGAGGTAATGGTGCAATTTTAAATTCTTCTATAGGAACACCCTCATGTGATTCATAAAACCTTGATATAAGCTGATCATTAATATTTTCAACTGTTTCAATATCTTTATGTATCTTATCAATATCTGCAATCTGATCATTTTTATAATCCTGAGCTAAAATACCTAAAGATTTAGCTTTCATTCTAAGGTTTATATCCTTACTAATAAGGATTACCTCATCACCTTTTTTCTTTACTTTTACATGCTCGGCAATTGCTAAAATACGATGATCCGGTGTTTTTTCAGGAAATGAAGTTCCTAATTGATCTGAAAATGGTTTGCCTGTTTCTATAGATAATTTACCAAGTTCTTTCCCAAGTGAAATCCCCCCATTAAACAATCCATCTCCCGATATTTTATCTAATTCCCGTGTAAATTCCCTTGCGTGAAAATTTATTTGATTATCACCCTTTTTTAAGTAGTCAAGCTCCTCTAATACAACTATAGGTAAAACAATATCATTCTCCTGGAATTTATATAAGCAATTATAATCGTGAAGTATAACATTTGTATCTATAACAAAGATTTTTTTATTTTTTTTCATATAATGTGTATTTTAGTTGAAAGCAATGTACTTATTTTTTAATTTCTAAAAATTTTACCATTTTTATTTTTTTATAAATTTATTAACAAATCCCAACATTTATAGAAATTTTAGAAGGAATTTTTTCAAGAAGGAGCATAACCGTAGAGAATTCATATAATACATGGTAATTATAACTATTTTTGAATTCTATTTTTATTATTATGAATTATACAAAAACCCTAAACTGGCTCTTTAGCCAACTCCCAATGTATCAGCGACAGGGAAAGGCTGCCTATAAGGCTGATTTAAATAATACTCTTGCCCTGGATAAATATTTTAATCATCCGCATAAACAATTTAGAAGTATCCATATCGCAGGGACAAACGGAAAGGGTTCTGTTTCTCACATGTTAGTTTCTATATTACAAGAGGCTGGATATAAAGTAGGACTTTACACCTCGCCTCACCTTAAAGACTTTAGAGAACGAATAAAGGTTAACGGGGCAATGATTCCTGAATATAAAGTTGTTGAATTTATTGAGAATCATCAAAATATTTTTTCAAAATTGAAACCCTCTTTTTTTGAAATGACTGTTGCAATGGCTTTTGAATTCTTTGCATCTGAAGAAATTGATATTGCTGTTGTGGAAACAGGAATGGGCGGCCGTCTGGACTCTACCAATATTATCTCTCCAGATTTATCTATAATTACCAATATTGGACTAGACCACACTACTTTTTTGGGTAATACTATTGCTGAAATTGCAAAAGAAAAAGCCGGAATAATTAAGGGGAATATACCTGTTGTTATTGGCGAAACACAACAAGAAACTATGCCGGTTTTTAATAGTTATGCAAATAAAAACCAAACTAACATTTATTTTGCAGATCAATATTATAGTATTGATTACTCAATGTTAACGCTTGACAATAAACAAGTATTCAATGTTAAACATAAAGACGGTATTGTTTATGAAAATATAAAATTAGATTTATTAGGAAATTACCAAAAAAGAAACGTGGTAACAGCTTTAAAAGCTATTGAATTATTGAATAAAAAGAATTATGATGTTAATCAAACATCAATATATACAGGTTTGGAAAATGTAATTAAAAATACCGGTTTACTTGGGCGATGGCAAATTTTAAACAATAATCCTCTTATAATTTGTGATACCGGTCATAATTTTGAAGGAATATCATGTATCGTTGACCAGATTAAACAAACTCCTCACAAAAATTTACACATTGTTTTTGGAGTAGTAGATGATAAGAATACAGACACAATATTACAAATTTTACCCAGAGATGCTCAGTATTATTTTACCAAGGCTGATATTCCTCGTGCCTTAAATCATAAAATATTAGCGGAAAGAGCGAAGAAATACATCCTAAAAGGAAAATCATACCCAAGGGTTATTGAAGCGTTAAATAATG
>DAOVYZ010000264.1 GCA_030635365.1 Bacteroidales bacterium | reverse complement strand
ACAGCAACCGTTTTAATTCCCATTTTCTTTGCAGTTCGCATTATTCGTATAGCAATCTCACCACGATTGGCAATCAATATTTTTCTCATTTTGATGCTTTTTAGTAATTATTCCAATTCAATTAACAATTTGTTTTTATCGACTGTATCACTAGTTTTTACTTGAATAGATTTTACTTTGGCATCTTTAGGACTAGCAATAGCATTTTCCATTTTCATTGCTTCTAAAATAAGTAAAGTATCACCTTCTTTTACTTCATCTCCCTCTTTCACTTCAATGCCAATAATAATTCCCGGCATTGGAGCTTTAATATCATTTAACTTCTTGGTATTTCCTAAAGAGAAACCAAGGTCTTTAATAAGTTGATCCAAGGGAGTTGATATTTTTACCTGGTAAGTGTTCGAATTCACTGAAATAGTATAAAGTTTATCATCAAAATTTCTATCGATGATTTCTGCTTTTACTGCTTGATTATTGTTTAAAATATGGTATTTAGATCCTTCCTCTTTAACAACATTTAGATTATCAATTTGCTTCGAGCTAAACTCAAAATCAGAGGTTTTGTTTACATTTACTTTATATTTTTTTTCCATAAAAAATGGCTTAAAATTCTCTATAAAGATAAACAATATTATATTGAAAATAAAGATGGAATTATGGTTTAATTCTGTTTGTTTCCAGAATTTATTTAAAGAAATTAACTTTTGGTTTATTAATTATAGTAACTGTTAAAGAAAGGAATTAAAAAGGCTTATTAAAAATTAGGATCTTGTTAAACCTGTCATTTACTCAATAGTAACTCAGAAAAATTGAAGGCTTATAAAAAAAGGAAACTACATATTCTAAAAAATAGAAAGCATATTCTATCTTGATTTTCCCCTTTTTCTAGATCAACTTCAACTAAAATGTAATTTCTTAAACCCCTTTATAAAATATCATTTTGTGAAATACATCATTCTTCAAGATATTGAATATGCTTTCCGGTATTAATTACTTCCCCCTAATTCTTTTTCATGTCTTATTTTTTACAAGTATCTCAACCAATTTATTTTCATCACTATTTAAAGCTTTACCTTTTAAAAAAATCAATAGTTTTGATAGTTTATCAATATCTTCCACAGGTACTGTTTCAACACTAAAATCAACTTGATTGAGAAGTTCTTTAATCGATTCAATCGATTTTAATAATTTTTGTTCCTTAAATATATTATACTTAACATCTAATTCTATTTCGCTAAGTTTTTCCTTTATCATTTCAATCAATTTATTGTAAAGATATCTTAGATTGAAGTATGAATTAACGACATGCAATGTCTAGTTTGTATTTTTTTAATAACTTTACCTGGATGAAAAAGTATAAAGCAATAGGAGAACTTTTAAAAGATTATCGTAAAATAAATAATATGTCTCAAGCCAATTTTGCGGCTAATGTAGATGTAGACATACGTACTATACAGAGGTGGGAAAATGGAGTTACACTTATCAAGTCCGAAAAAGAAGATGATATTGTTAACGAAACTTTATTGCCTTATCAATTAATTCGAAATTTAAACGCAAATATTCCCATTCAAACTTATTATGATTTTAGTTTGGGAAAATACTCCTTAACAGAACTTACCAATCCGTTACCCGATTCATCATGGTTTAAAGCCTATATTGAAAACACAACTCATAGAATTCGTAGCATAGATTTTGACACAGATATTCAATATATAGTAAAATATATGCAATATTTTAAAACTGTTTCAAAATCAATTGCTAAGGTAATTGAGGAGTCTATTAAAATACTTCCTGAAATGAATTTAATCATTACTGATGAATCAGGATATTACTCAGGTCATAGTTTTGTTTTTCCAATAAATGAAGATACTTATGAAAAATTGAAAAAGAAAGAAATGAAAGAAGATGAGTTAACCGTTAATAATTTGGTAAATTACAAATCAGAAGAAAGACCTATTTTTTATGGTTTTGATGTCTCTGCCAATTGTAACGATAATATCTTTTATATAATTAATCAACTTTTTCGATTCATAAGAGATTTGCCCCAACAAAATTATTTGTATTGTGGAACTCCATATAGGTATGACAATCATGATCTTTTAATACAATTTGGATTGGAAAAAATTTGGGATGAAGAAGATATAATAACCGAACAAGGTTTAGTTATAGATTCTCGCTTTTATGAAGGTAATTTTAAAGACTTTTTGTTTAACAACGAATAGTTAATTATAAAAAATAACCAAATTTATTCTTCTTATACTTTTTTATTTTCAAAATAAAAAAACTCAATCAATCGATTTTCTGCTTCATTTAATCTTATGATTAGTAAATCTTGTTTCCCCCTTGATCTATTAACCGTCATAACATTCGATATGATTGAGTAGTTTCTAAATTGATATAATCAAACAGTGTCTAATCTAGTTTGTATCGTATAAATTATACTTTTATTAATCAATTTTAAATATATGATTATAAATTATCTGATACAAAGATATGGCTGGTTATAGTATATTCAGACGACATTTAGTGTCTGATATAAATAAACTATTAAAAAGATTAAATGCAATCAATATCGTTTGGTAAAATTCCCTTAGAACTTAAAATAATCAGTTTAGAAGAAAAAATGGGAATTCCAGAATTAAATTGAACAGCTAAAAAAAATGTATTTAACAAATATTTTCATGATTACTCTTTTAAAAAGATTATAGTTTCTTGCATAACCTTTTTTACTTCAAGATCAGTTTCAGTTTTTAAAGCTTGTTCCAAATCCTTGATCGCTGTGGAATACTCTGTTTCTTTTAATAGTTGAGCGGCATAAATTCTTGTTTTTGGATTTATACTACGTAAAAGACCAACATTCCATCTTACAGCCGGTCTTGAGCGATAAGAATGTAATGCTTTCATTGCTTTGATTTGTTTTTCTGAATCCTCATCAAACAAAATCCAATAATTTTTTTTCTCCTCTTTTTTAAGAGCTTTATCAAAAATTATTGCTTTGTCATTTATTTCGGGTTTAACCCACTTTTGGCTATAACTCACCAATTCACTTCCACTTACCCATCGAGCCATTCTAGGAACCATCCAACGCATTCCTGGAGTAGATTCTGGATGACCTGCAATTAAAAATATTTTACCTTTTCCTTTATTCTGATTCAGTAAAAACGTTTTACCGGGTGTAATCCCTTCAGGAGCAAAATTATCGGGATGAATATCAGTTACATAATTTCCTAATTCATTATAATTCCCTTCAATTGAATCACTTTGAACCAATACTGGCCCGTCATAATATTGAGCAAATAATTTATGATTTTTTAATTCTGGAAAAATATCAAAACCTTTATTATTTAATTCAAATTCTACTAAACCACGACCTCTATTATAATGTGCCCTATCAATATGAATCGAACTTGCGATTTTTAAATTTGGATAACCAGGAGTAGAAGAAATCATGTATGCTCCTGCACAAATACCTATAATTCCTTTCCCTTGAATTTCAACAAATTCTCTTACTTTTTCTTGGCCACTTTCTCCAAGATTAAGTAATTGTTTACTCCCGCTTCCACCGGGAATTATCAAAGCATCAAAATTATCTAAACTGCCATTCTGAATTTCTTTTGCAGTTAAAGCTATAGCGTTAATTCCTGAATCAATTCGCAACGCTTCAAGAGTTTCAATAATCGAAATTACACCTGCTCCATCACCTTTAAAAACTGCTACATTTAACTTATAATCAACAACATCATCTTGCTTTTCTACATTCTTGTTTTCTACATTTTGACAAGCAAAAAGTGAAAATATCATAAAAATTACCAAATAGTAAACTCTCATTATTATAAATCTTATTTTAGTTCCATATTAAATTCTACAGAATACATTTTTAACAAATCAGCATTTAATTTATCGTAATATGCCTTAATATCTGATTTTTTCATACTTCCAGACCTCCATTCATCCAATTTCTTATTCGTTTCTGTAAATATCTTATTTTCATAAGGTTCAATTTTTTGCTTGATTCCTGTATTATCAGCATTAACTAATGCATTGATATTTACATAATATTTTGCTGCCCATTTGCCCCAACGAATATTAAACATTTCGCTTTTAAGAGTTAAAGCGGCATTACAAATTGGTGAATCTTCAAGATCCTCATTGCGTTTTAATATTTCTGGAAAACTATTTTCTCCTTTTACCCATGTAGGAACGGTAATTGATGTAAGCGGAAAACCTACAACGGACCATAGCGTAGTATAAGCAGGATTTTCACCTTTTTTAACTCCCTGTATCACACATGCTGAAGAAGTACTTTTACGCGGAATAAAATCGTGAAAAAAGGTATAAGTAGGTGTGTTTTCAGGAGTATCTCCAAAATCTCTATACAATTCCGTTTTGGTTAAAGAGTTTTTTAAGCCTCTTGTAACATCTTGAATTATAAATTGAGCATCAAAACTATTTGTTGACATTGCATTATAGAATTGTTCATTTACAGTATTGTATCGAATATAACCACTACTTTCTTCACCATAAGAACCCATAAACGAATAATTTCCGCGGATTATATATCCGAAAGGTGCAACTTTAGGATCATTTGCATCAAACTTTACATAACCATTATTGTTCAATTCATATAAAGCGGCTCCACCATTAGCATCAATTACACCAAAATTAGCTTCTAAACGTGTAGGTTTAGGTAAACTTTCTAAATATTTTTCAAAATCTTCAATCGTTTTACATGTTGCCAAAGCTTCTTTGATTATTCTACCTTCCAAACCACTTAACTTAGTATCATCACCAATATTCAAATTATACGAAGCGGAATTCATAATAGCAAAACCAACACTATTTTGACCTATCCAAACGCTTTTTCCATTAATATCTTTAGAATTTACCAACCCCATAAAATTATATTTCCCATCATTGAAAAACATAATTTGGTTATTTATCGCATTTGTATCTCGGTTTTTCCATAATAAAGGCCTACCGTCTTTTGTATATTTACCAGAAACAACAGCAACAGTACAAGCTGAAGTTTGATAACTAATTCCAAAAAATATTAATACTATTAAAAAATTTACTATAATTTTCATGTGCTTATCTTTATTATTCAATTTTATCATAAAACCTTCCCTTACTAGTAATAAGGTTAGTAAGAAAGCTTATCTGGCTCTCCATTTTAAGTATGTGTTTTATACTATTCTACTTTATGCCTCCATATCGAATGACAAACAATACATGAATTCATTAATTCATGAGATGTTTTACTTGCTTTTAACCAATCTTCATTATTAACCTCTTCAACAATCTTTTTTGCATAATTATCTAGTACAATATCATACGTTAGCAAACTATTTTTAAAATTCTCCTGATCTGATTTATGCATGATAAACCATGGGGCTTCTTTTGGAGCTGCATGATTTAATATAAGACCAGCACCTTCTATAACCATTTGTTTGTTTTCGATAATTATTCCCTGATGAATCATTACTGAACCACTGTTTAAAATATTCATCAGTTGTTTATAACTCATATCTGAAGTGTTTTTT
>DAOVYZ010000352.1 GCA_030635365.1 Bacteroidales bacterium | reverse complement strand
TCGAAAACAATCCCCTGTTTACACCCTGATTAAATACATACGCAAATCCCGCCCCTAAAAAACCACCCATAGCTGCAGTTCCTGAAAAAATATCTTTAAAAATCGCAACAAATGATGGTATTATATTTTCATAATTAAAAAATATAACAGCAAAAGCACCAATTAAATAGATTAACGCCATACCCGGCACTAATTTTTCAGTAACCTTTGCAATTCTTTTTATTCCACCAATAATAACCAATGCAAGTAAAACAGCCATTATTGCTCCTGTAACAATATGTTTAATTCCGAATGTTGCAAAAACCGAATTTGATATACTGTTTATTTGTGGTAAACTTCCAGATCCAAATGATGATAAAATAGTTGCTCCTGCAAAGAAAATACCTAACCATTTTCCTGTTTTTAATACCTTGCCACTTTTTAAATTAATATTTAATCTTTTCTTCATGTAGTACATTGGACCACCCGAAACCATACCTTTTTCATCAAAATCTCTGTATTTATGAGATAAGGTTACTTCGACAAACTTTGAGCACATACCGAAAAAAGCTGTAACTAACATCCAAAATAATGCAGCAGGCCCACCTAAATGTATTGCTAATGCAACACCGGCAATATTACCGGTTCCAACAGTCCCTGAAAGTGCTGTTGTTAATGCCTGAAAGTGTGAAGTATCTCCCTGATCACTTTTTTTATCGAATTTTCCTTTTACGATTTTTATTGCGTGTTTAAAATATCTTATTTGTGGAAACTTTAGATAAATTGTAAAAAACAGCCCGGTACCAATTAAAAAGTAAACGAACCATTGATGGCCACCTAAAACACCGTGAAGGCTCTGAAAGAAATCATTTAATTGTTGCATATTATTCAGTTTCTGTTATTGGTAAAATTGTAATGCTAACAAATGTAATAATATTTGTGAAAGTGCAAAATTTCAGATAAACATCAAATTTATTTTATTGACTAAAATAAAAAGGACAAAGTTAAAAAGCCGTCTCAAATTTAATACGAGACGGCTTTTAATAAGGAATATTATACAATCATTAATCTACTATCTTGGATTTTCTATTTCTTTAATTTTTTGTTTGATATTATCATCAATAGAAATTCCATTAAGAATCTGAATATTTATTCCATCAGAAAGCCCTATTTTAATATATCTTTCTTCAAACATTTGAGGCTCTAACTCAACTTCAACAAAAACAGAATCATTTCTAAATTCTATAAGACTCTCTTTAATAGCCAGTACACTGTCGAGACGCTCCAAAACTATATCGGCAGTAGCACTATATCCTGATCTGATAAAGAAATCTTCTTTTAATTTTACTTTTGCTTTAATTTCAAATTTTATTGCTCCGTTATCTTCTACTCCTTTAGGAGAAATATATTCAAGTCTAGAATCAAATTTTTGTTTATCTATTGCACCAATAGAAAGAGAAAGATTCATTTCCTCATGGATTTTACCAACTTCAGTTTCATCAACCGTACCCTCAAAAATCATTTCTCCCATATCAGCTATAACAGCAATAGTAGTACCGGCATTAAATGTATTACTTTCGATTACAGAATTACCTTCTTTAACCGGTACATCAAGAACCATTCCTTCAATAGTTGAGCGTATAAGAGTATTGGTTGTTTGTCCTGATTTTTTAGTAACTCCTTCCTTAATAAGTTGCAAATTATCTTCAGCAGCTTCTAATTCTTGTTTGGCATTATTATATGCTAATTGAGATTTTTGAAACTCAGAAGCCGAAATAAATTTCTCATCATAAAGTTTAGTTTGACGCTCGTACTCTAACACGGCATTATCATAATTAATTTTTGCTTTTTTCTGTCTTGATTCTGCATTATTTAAATTTATCATTTCAGGAATAATTTTAACCTTGGCTAATAAATCTCCTTTCTTAACAATATTTCCGGCTATTACATAAACTTCCTGGACAATTCCGGAAATTTGGGGTTTTATTTCAATTTCTTTGCGGGGTACAATAGATCCTGTAGCAACTGTTTTGTTCTCTATATTGGTAATAAAAGGCTTTTCTGTAGTAAACGTTTCTGTTTTCTTTTTCGATTTATTATACAAAAAAACTAAAGTGCCAATAAATATTACTGCTATAAAAAGCCAAATAAAAATTTTAAAGAATTTTTTCATTATGATATGATTTTAAATATTTTAACTATTTTAAATTTATTATTATTATTATTATTCGTCTCTCAATGCATCAATTGGCTTTATGCTTATCGCTCTTTTTGCAGGTATAAAACCGGCAAAAACACCAAATATAACGAGTATAAACAAAGCCATTAATGCAACAGTAAGATTAACTCCTGCATGAGTAAAAAAAGGATTATCTGAACCTGTATTATTTGCAATCATTTTAATAAGTTCTATAACTCCAACCCCTAAAACTATGCCTACATAACCGGAACTGGCTGTTAAAAATATTGCTTCTGTAATAATATTATTCATAATTTTGAAAGGAGTTGCTCCCAAAGCACGTTGTATTCCAATCTCCTTAGTGCGTTCTTTGACAACAACAAGCATAATATTACTAACACCAATTACTCCGGCTAATAAGGTTGCGGTTCCTACAATCCATATTAATATTCCAATACCGGTTATCATTTTAAAAATTTTCTTAAACTCTTTGGCCAGATTAAACCCACCAACAGCCTGTTCATCATCAGGAGCAATTGAATGGCGTCTGCGCAAAAAGGTATTTATTTTTTGTTGAACCAGGGCAATATTTGCTTCTTTAACTGCTGTAACAGCACAAAAACCTACTTCATTACCTCTATTATAAACTTTCTGAAAAGTAGTTAATGGAATTACTATGGATCTGTCTTTATCAGAACCTAAACTGATATTACTTGCGCCTTTGGTTAACACTCCAACAACCTTAAAATAAATTCCATTAATTTTAATATATTCTCCAATAGGATTTTCATCTTTATCAAACAATACATCTTTAACATGTTTTCCAATAACAGCAACTTTTTTATATTCTTTAATATCTACATTATTAACAAATCTACCACTAGTTATTTTTGAAGGGTCGATAAGGTTATATTCGGGGAATGTTCCTTCCACAGAAAAAGCTCCTGTCTTAGTACCTCTGGTAGCATTATTTGCCCCTTCGCTACCAAAAGCCCTTAATTTGGGAGCTATAAATTCAATTTCCGGAAATTTTTCTCTTATTATCTGTACATCTTCATTTGTAAACATATACCTGCGATTACGAGGAAATCCTTTATAAGCTTTTGTAGTTTGTTGAGGCCATATTAATAAGCTATTTGTTGCAAAATCTCCAAAACCCTCCTTGATCATGTTTTTAAAACCCATTCCAACTCCTCATATTATAATAAGCAGAAAAAGCCCCCAAAAAACACCAAACACGGTAAGAGTTGTTCGCATTTTATTGTTTTTTAACGAACTGAAAATTTCCTGCCATTTTTCTTTATCGAACATGATATTAGTTTAAAGTTCAATGTTTAAAGTTTGAGAGCTGTCAGATAAATTGTTAAATTCTATATTCTTGATACTCATTATTCATTACTTGATACTATTCAATCATTCATCTCTTAATGCAACTACAGGTTTAATTTTAGCAGCTCTTCTGGCGGGTATATAGCCTGCAAAAGTTCCTGAAATTATTAATAATATTGTAGCACTAATAGCAACACTCATATCTATCTCCGGATTCTTAAACATCATAGAATCCGCAGGTACATTTTTAGCAATAATTTCCATCAAAGCAACACCCAAAACAAGGCCAATATATCCTGCAAAACTTGTTATTAAAATAGATTCCTGTAAAACAGAACTCACAACAGACCATGGTGTGGCTCCAATAGCTTTTCTTATACCAATCTCTTTTGTTCGTTCTTTCACAACAATTATCATAATATTACTAACACCTACAATACCGGCAATTATGGTTCCTATTCCTATAACCCAAATAAATAATCTTATTCCTTGAAAAGCATTCTGAAATTCTTTAATATTCTCCTGATTATTTCGGATAAAAATAGCCCTGTCGTCTTCTTTGTCAAAATTATGATTTGCAGCAAATGAGGCTTTAAGTTTTTCTTCGAATTGTTTGCTTTCATCAGCGGTCATATCTTTGACTGATAAAGCAATATTATTAACCCTATTCCCCCCATTAAAAACCATTTGAGCAGTAGAAATAGGTATGTAAACACGCCTTCTTTCTCCATCGTTATTTGAATTTTCCGAATAAATACCAACAACTTTAAAAGGCACCCCACGAATCTTTATATATTCTCCTATAGGTGATTTCCCATTTTTACATAAAGCTTCTTCAACCAGATCGCCAATAACAGCAACTTTCCTGGATTTCTTTATATCTATATTATTTATAAATCTACCTTTTATTGGGAAAGAATTTTCTATAAATTCCATATCAGGATGAACAGTGTTTATGCCAAAACTGCCATATTCATTTTTATAAGAAATC
>DAOVYZ010000115.1 GCA_030635365.1 Bacteroidales bacterium | reverse complement strand
TCCGTTAGCTCATTCATTAACTTGTGGTTTTGTTTTAATAAATGTTCGTTTTGTTCTTTCAGTAATCGAATATACTCACGCTGGGAGTTCAGGACTTCCAATTGTTCCCTAACTAATTTTTCAAGTTCAGGTTTTGTGTATTTCATAATAAATAATTGTATAAATAAAAATGTAAATTGTATTTTAATCAATTATTATATTACAAATATAAGTTAAAGTTTTATTTGAACAAATAATATTTACAAGAAAAAACGGTATTTATAACAAACACTGCAATAGAATTAATCGAATGTCTTGTAAGTTAGTTGAGTAGTGTTTTACCGTGTTAATCAATAGGTTATCTTTGTAAGAATAGATAATTTAAAGATGGAAAGAATAAATCGAATCAAAGAAATATTGGTTATTAAAAACATAAGCCAAAAGGAACTTGCCGTAAAGCTTGGAAGATCAGCAAATACGATAGCCTCTATTTGCAACAATAAAGCTCAACCTCATTTAAAGGACCTAAAAAGAATTGCTCAAATTTTGGATGTGGATATTAGGGAACTCCTTGTTCCTACAAAATCTTAATTACTAACTTATGTTATTTGTGCCGATTTAGGAAAAGAAAATATATATAAAAATGTGAAACCAATTATAAGATTCCATACAACAATATTGTCAATTACAACTGCAATATTTTTTTTTGGATGGATAAAATTAACGAATTTAATTGTTCAATATCCATATCTTTCTATTGTTTTAGCAGGACTTTTTTCAATTGGCATATATCGATTATTAATGAGTTTAATTGGTAATCTTGTAAGAAAGTTATGGTAGGTTAAAAAGATGTTTTTTTGGAATTCTATTGAAAGCTTGATATATTCCTTTTACAATTCATTAACACTGGCGTTCGCTGAGCTTGATGGGAGATATTATGGAGGAGGGGTTTTAGAATTAACACCAAACGAATTTAAGCATTTACCAATTCCAATGATTTCAACGTAAACTATTAACAGATGAAACATCCACGAGAAAATGTTTCTCACACAGGTGAATGATTATAATGGATGTTCCATGTGACAATAAAAACAAATTATAAACACATGAAACCACCAACATTAAACCAGTTTAATGCGGCATTAAAGGAATTAATCGAAAATACTCCTTCAAATAAATTAAAAGAAATAATATATACCATTGCCAATAAAACCCTGACGGATAAACGCAATGATTTTCTGCAAATAACAAAGCAGGTAATTTCCGGTAATTATCAAAATGAAAACAACATAACGGAAAACGATGCCGAACTTACGGCGGATACCCTGTTGGCTAAAATTGATGAATTTAGAAATCGTGTTGAAGAAGGTGAATTCTATGATAAAGAACGGAATTATGAAGAATACCACAAAAATGAGTACCACCATTATAGAAATGATTATGATTATTATGATGACGATACAGATTTTTCTGGCGAAGAATATGTGCAGGAAATGATTGATTTATTAGATGGAGTGGAGCATTTCTACCACAAAGGTGATTTTGATGTGGCATTTAAAGGCTATCAAGAGTTGTTTGACATTATGGAAAATGAAAAATATGAATATGAATATGATGAATACTTTATTGATGGTTTTTCGTTTAAAGAAGCAATAGGAGAATCTATTTATAATACTCACAAAATTTTCTTATTAAGATTATTTTACCTTGCCAATATCAATAATGACAGAAATGCCATTTTTAATTTATTCAGCCAGCAACGAGATATATATTTGTCTGCTATTGTTGATGAGGATACTACACCTTTAAAGGATTTTGATAATTTCAATAATGAATATATAATCTATCTCTCAAACCAACCTAAACATGCCAAACATCTTATTGATACCTTATTTGTAACAGGAGGAATTGAATTACTTGAAAAATTCGCCTATGAAAACGGGCACAAAGTGCCTGCGACATTCCTTGCTTACTTTATTGAACAAAAAGAAAGAAACAGTTCACCTGATAAAATATTGAAAATTGTAACCGATGGAATAGAAATTATTCCGGAAAAATATGCTTCAAGGTCAATTTTAAGTACCGAACTTATTGCTATCGCAAAAACAAACAACAATACTGACTTATTGTCCAAAGCATATTCCACAGCATTTTATAGTTATCCAAAACTCAATAATCTTGACTCATATATTGGCTTCATTACCCAAAATTCCAACAAAGAAGAATTACAGAAATTTAAATTGTATATAGAAAACTATAAGGACATATTTAAAAAACAAGATGAGGGGTATTCCTCATATGACATCATTGATATTTATTCTTTCTCATCCGTTTCAATTTCAAAAACCGGGTATATAATTTCAGATTTCATTTTACATGGTCTTGTTAATATACTCGAATTTGTTGATGAAGAAAAATTTATTGGATTTCAAAACAAAAATAAATATATCCCGGTTATATTATCATTATTATTTCAGGCAGTTATCAAATCAGAAAAAGCAAAAAATATTGATGCTCTGATTAATCACTATTGCTTTGATAACACCAATAATAATTATGAAAACCTAAAACAACTCATACATTTGAAGGCAAAATCTTTATCTAATAATAGCCAAACAAATGAAGTACTTGGAATAGCTGAAAAAATTGCCGTAAAACGCGTACAACACATTTTAGAAAATAAATTGCGTGGAGGTTATGAAACCTCTTGCCTGTTACTGGTTGCATGCGCAGAAGCCAAAGAAATTTCTGATAAAACAGGGAACCGGTTAATAGGAGAAATTGATACAGAATTTAAAAGGTTTAGTGCTTTTAGAAGAGAATTAAAAATACTTACACAAAAAAGCGGCCATTTAAGAACAGTAAAATAGTATACCCGGAACCTTATTTTCTGTTATTCCATTTGGTCACCTGCCATTCACTTATAAGCCCTTCATTTCCGCAAACAGGACATATCCAGTGTATTCTGGAATCTATATTATTAATCTCGCTTTTTATTATTCCTTCACAATCTTTTTCAAAACACCTTATACCTAAAGCGTTTCTTTCTAAAGAAGTTCTACTGGTTGTTGAATCAACAATCAGTGCAAGGAAATTAGCCAACCCCCTTGCTTCCTTTGGCATTTCCTTGGGAATATTTCCGTCATCATTTAAGTAGGGTTTGCTAAGTTGACTTTATCAGCAAACCCTAACTAATTTTTCAAGTTCAGGTTTTGTGTATTGCCTGCTCATATGCTAATAAATATTCATAATTTGTTCAAAAGTAATAAAAATATGCTATAAAAGCAAAATATAAATACAATAAAGCATTATATGAATATATAATGAGTTCATTTTAAGCTTTATGCAAATAGATTATATTTCATAATTTTGATAGAATTAATATAAATACTCAAAAAAGTGTACAATAGAATAAAAGCAGTATTAGCGGAAAAAAACAAAACCAACAACTGGTTGGCAGATCAATTAAAAGTAAACAGAACTACAGTTTCTAAGTGGTGCCGAAATGAAATGCAACCAAGAGTAGAAATGCTTTTTCAAATTGCTAATACATTGGATGTTGATGTAAGAGAATTGCTTGTATCAACCAAAAAGTAGTCAGGTGAAGATTAATTATTTATTTTACATTGACTTCGTAAATTAATGAAAACAGAAGGTTAAATTTGTAATTTTAAAACCCTAGCTTAGATGTCAAACAGAATTAAACATATAATTTCAGAAATTGAAGACCAATACCTATTGTCAGAAGACTTTAAAAGACCTTGGATAATAGGTTTTAGTGGAGGAAAAGATTCAACAGCACTACTTCAACTTGTATGGCTTGCAATAAAAGGCGTAGCACCAGAATTAAGGCAAAGAAAAGTATATGTTGTTAGCAATGACACACTTGTTGAAAATCCAATTATTGTAGATTATTTAACAGGAGTTTTGGAGAAAATTGAGCAGGCAGCTGTTGAACAAGGATTACCTATTGAAGTGCAAAAAACTATTCCAAGATTGGAAGATAGTTTTTGGGTTAATATCGTTGGTCGAGGATATCCCGTGCCGAATAATGCTTTTCGATGGTGTACTGATAAAATGAAAATTAAACCAACATCAAGGTTTATTACTGAACAAGTTGCTGAAAATGGAACTGCGATAATTTTACTTGGAACAAGAAGTTCTGAAAGTGCACAAAGAGCAAAATCAATTAAAAGACATGAGATTAGAGGCAAACGTTTAACGAAACACCCACATCATCACAATACCTTTGTTTATGCTCCTATCAAAGAGTTGATATTGGAAGAAGTATGGTACATTATTAACTCAATGTCTTCTCCATGGAATGCCAACAATTCAGAATTGTTTAAAATCTATTCAGACGCTAGTGCTGATGACTATGAATGCCCAACAATGGTAACCGATAAAGCGCATACTTCATGTGGGCAAAGCAGGTTTGGTTGCTGGACTTGTACAGTGGTTAAAGAAGATAAATCAATGTCTGCACTTGTTGATAAAGGACAAGAATGGTTGAGACCATTATTGGATTTAAGACAAAGTTTGGTTGATAAAAGAAATGTATCAAAAAATAGAATGCCTACTAGACGGAACGGACAGCATGCCGTAACTGAAGATGGACAAAATCAGGGAAATTACACGGAAAAATATAGACGTGATTTGTTAGAAGAAATCCTTATTACTCAAAAGAAGATACAAGAAACAAAACCTAAACTTGATTTAATTACAAACCAGGAATTAGTTGCAATTCAGGTAATCTGGAATAGAGATTTGAATTTTAATTATAAAGTATCAAACATTTATAATAAAGTCTACAATAAAGAAATTGAAATGAAAGCAATCGATGAAAAACTTCAGAAGGAAATTGATTTGTTAAAAGATGTTTGCAAAGACAATCCTTCAGATTACGATTTAATTCAAGAATTATTGATAATGCAAAAAAATAAGGCATTATTAAACCGTAAAAGAGGATTAAAGGACGACATGGAACGAGTAATTGAGAAATATCTAAAAAAAGAAGCCTAATGTATATTAAAGATATAGAACTCAATAATTTTAGAATATATAAGGGTAGAAATAAAATTACTTTACTACCAAGCGATGATAAAAATATAATAGTTGTAAGCGGGAAAAATGGATTCGGTAAGACAACATTCTTAATGTCTCTGGTATGGTGCCTGTACGGTAAACAAATGGAAAAAGTTGATGAACTTTATGAAAAGGAAATTAGAGATAAAGGGAATTATACCAAATACATATCCGGAAGTTTAAATAGAAAAGCTTATGAGGAAGGAGAAACAGAATTTTCTGTATCCATTACATTCTCAGGGGTTAAAATACCGGATGTTACTTGTAATGAAGTAAAAATAACAAGGATTTATAATACGGTTTCAAGTTCTGTTGACAAGGTGGAAGTTTTAATTGATGGTTATACCAATGAACTTATAGAAGACCTAACAAAAGAAAACCAAGCGGGAGAAGAAATTTTTATACGGGATTTTATTTTACCAATTGAAATAGCCAAATTCTTTTTCTTTGATGCTGAAAAGATAGTATCTCTTGCAGAGGTTAACTCAAATAGTCAACGTAGGCAACTAAGTAAAGCATATTCCGAAGTTTTAGGCATACAAAAATATGAAGATTTGAAAGCAAACCTGGAAGAAAAACAAGATGAGTATCGTAGAAAGTCAGCCACACCTGATGAAAAAAAAGAACTTTCCGATTTAAAATCAAATATTGATAAAACCAAGATTGAAATAGGAGCATTTGACAATCAAATTGATGAACTTAAACATGAAAAGAATCAAAAAGTAAAAGAATCGGAGGATATTCAGCGCAGATTAATCCGTGATGGTGAGAAAATGACCTTGGAGGAATTAAACGCTCTGAAAGATGAACAAGCAAAACTTGATAAGAAAAAAAATGAAATTCAAGATAAACTGAAAGACTTGTTTGATTTAATTCCATTTGCTTTAGCTGGTGATACATTAATGAATATCTCAGAACATTTAAATATTGAAAGGCTACTTTCTGAGCAGAAATATAAACAAGATGATGTTAACGAAAAGGTAACTAAAATTAGACAAGAGATTGAAGATAAAAAACAAAACTTGAATTTCACGCTTGAAGTAAAAACAAGAGATTTTTACGAAGAGCAAATAAAACAATTAGTAAAAAAGCATTTTTTTGCAGACATGCTTGAACTTCCAGAAAACATTAAAGTATTACATGATTTCTCTAATTCCGAAACTAATGAATTTAATCAATTAGTTAATACCTTAAGGCATAGTTTTAAAGAAATCTTTGCCAGACTTAATACCGAATATTCTTACATCAAAAATCAATTGGATTCAATTAGTAGAAAAATTCGAGATGCAGAGAAAAGTGCAGAAGATGAATACATAACTGATTTAAGACAGAAGAAAGATACATTGGACAAGCGTATTTTATCAATTGATAAAGAAATTGAAGCACTACATCTAAAGATTGGAGAATACAATAGCTTAGTTAAAACCTTTAAACAGCGTCAAGATATATTAAGAAAGAAAATTGATGATTCAAGCGAATATTCAGAAAAAGAGCAAAAAACAAAACAACTAATTAACAAAGTTCAAAACTTCATTTCAGTTTTTAAGGAAGAAAAGAAAAAATCTCTTGAAAAAAAGATGCTTTCAGGACTTACAACACTATTGCATAAGAAAGAATTTATTAATCGAGTAGAGGTAGATATTAGCATAAACGGTGATGATATAGATATAACTCTATTTAATCAAAGCAATAGGACAATTGATAAAGGTTCATTATCTATGGGGGAAAGACAGATGTATGCTTCTGCTTTACTGAATGCGCTAGTTGATGAATCTGATATAGAGTTTCCGGTTTTTATTGATAGTCCAATGCAGAAATTTGATGAAGAACATGCTGAGAATATTATTAGGTATTTTTATCCAAATGTTTCTAAACAAGTAGTAATTTTCCCTTTAATTAATAAAGAACTTACAGAAAAAGAATATCAAGTACTACAGCCAAAAGTTAGTCGGGCTTATTTGATAAATAATATTACTACTGATAGCTCCGAGTTTTTAACTACTTCACCAGAAGAATTTTTAACAACTTACAACGAGATTTACAATGCAAATTAATATTAGAACATCAGAAAAAAATCAAGAGGTTGTTAGAAAACTAACTTCCAAATTACCCCATGGAACCAAAGAAAATGTAATTGCTCGTATTGCTTTGGGGTATTCGCTACAATCAGGTAAGAAATTTACATTTAGTGATTTTAATATATACGATTCCAAAGGAAAAGAGTATAAAGACCATATTTTATTTGATGCAAAATATCGTGACTTTTATGTTGCACTAATTTGTCAGTACTACGATATATACAAGACCGATGAGAATATTCCGAAATATATCAAAATCCATATAGACCATGGATTAGAGATTATGAATAATATTTTTCAGGATAATTTTAATTACACCTTCTTTGATTTTTTGGTAGAATACATTGAAAAAGGGATTCTTCATCTTGATGACCTATATGTTTCATTAGACGCTGTGAAGAATAATAATCAAAATATTGAAAAGTCATTTTATTCTAACCCTATAAAAATTGAAATAGGCAATAAGCTTGATACTTTGGAATCTATCAAGCTTGAATTAAATAATACAAAACTCTACAATAATTGTCATATTGCGGTAGCTGGAAATTCAGGAACAGGTAAAACACAATTTGCCTTAGAGTTCATAACACAAATGTTCGAGCAATCTAATGGTCATGTAAACTACATTTATTTAGATTTTAAAGGATTAAAAAAAGACGATATCAAAGAGATGGAAGGGTTTTTTAATACTACCCAAACTGACTTTGTTAATGTTCCAGATACTAAGTTTCCAATTAATCCTTTAACCTTTATCGATAACATCAATGAAGTTAATAAGCTTATGGGTATTGATAAGTTTGTTGATATAGTTTGCAAATACTCAAACCTAGGAGTAAAACAAAAAAGTAAACTTCGAGAATCAACCACAGAAGCATTTCAGAATCAAAAAGGAGGTACATATCCTACTATTTTACAAATTAATGATATATTGCAAGACCTGGTTGGAGATAAAAAAGATACGCTAACAGAAATAATGGATGAATTAAGCAGGTATCAGATATTTATAGATGACCCAAAAAATCAATCTAACTTTTTAAGCAAGAACTTGTATTTATCATTATCTGGCGACTTGTCTAATTCCGTACGTTTTACTTCATTATTTCTAATTCTTAATTACATTTATAACACGTTTATGAATATGGATAACACACCTGTTGAAAATAATACAAAAGCACTCAGGTATGTTATTCTTATTGACGAAGCCCATGTGATATTTAAAGAAAAAAAATACCAGGATATTTTAGAAAAAATGCTACGAGAAATACGTTCCAAGGGAGTCGCTGTTGTTTTACTTTCGCAAGGTATTGATGAATATAACCAATCAGATTTTGATTTTTCAACCATGTGCGAAATTGCATTTCTGCTAGACATAAAAGATAAAAACCAAAAGGTAATGGAAAAATTCTTGGGTCTATCAGGAGAAAACAGTAAAAAAATAGCACGTAGCATGGAGAAAATAGCTAAAGGGCAAGCAATATCAAATATTAAGGAATTTGAAATAGCAAAGCTGTTTAAGGTAAAGCAGTTTTGGGAAAGAAAATAAAATATTAAAAACCTTAC
>DAOVYZ010000067.1 GCA_030635365.1 Bacteroidales bacterium | reverse complement strand
TCCAATTTCTGGCATCTTCTAAAAAATTTGTAGCTTGAACCAACTTGTCAACACCACTTGGAGGTAAATACATATACTTAATTGAACTGGCTTTTAATTTATGTTTTGTACCTGAACCATCTTTAATTTTTACTAATTCAATATTACCCTTTTTCCTATCAATATCCCCAATAGTTCCCTTTATTTCAGTTCCATTCTCCAAAGTGATATAAGAAGTTTTCTTTTTAGAAAAACTATAAGAAGGGGAAAGCAATTGTTGGGCACTAGCACCTGCAACAATTGTAAACATTAATAAAACTAATAATTGCTTTTTTAACATGATTTTAAAATTAAATTTTTATCTACTCTTTTCGATTTTCGATTAATTCGCCTTACTCTCTTTGAGGATTTTCAGGAACTCCTACACCCTAAATATAAAGATTTAAACAAAAGTAATTTTTACATCATTTTTATTTCTAAAAATAACTTTTTTTTCTTAGTACATGACAAAAATTATTAATAAATCTTAAACTTAATGAATTACAATGATTTAATTAAAAACCCAAAATACAAATTATAATAATCAAATTGATTGTTTTGGATTTAAATTATTGATTAATTGGATATTACCTGCCCTATCCGGCAGGTGGGTTTGTTATTTGTGTTTTGAAGTTTAATATTTTTGAGACATCCTCTTTTCACAATTTATAACGTTTTTGTTAATCTTCAATAAGCATTATTTCTAACATTTTAATTGCTGCAATTGGAATTTGCGTTCCAGGGCCAAAAACACCAGCAACACCGGCATCGTATAAAAACTTGTAATCCTGTGCAGGTATTACTCCTCCAACAATAATCATTATATCCTCACGTCCAAGTTTCTTTAATTCTTCCATTACCTGAGGCACTAATGTTTTGTGGCCGGCAGCTAAAGAAGATACTCCCATTATATGAACGTCATTTTCAACAGCTTGTTTAGCTGCTTCAGCCGGTGTTTGGAACAATGGCCCGATATCAACATCGAAACCTAAATCGGCGTAACCTGTTGAAACTACTTTTGCTCCACGGTCATGGCCATCTTGTCCCATTTTAGCAATCATTATACGTGGCTGGCGGCCTTCTCTTTTAGCAAATTTTTCAACCAGCTCTTTCGCTTTATTATAATTTGCATCATCTTTTGATTCTGACATATATACTCCTGAAATTGATCTAATAACAGCTTTATATCTTCCTGCATGTTTCTCACAAGCATCTGAAATTTCACCTAAAGAAGCACGCTTTTTAGCAGCATCTATAGCTAATTCTAGTAAATTACCTGTACCTGATGCAGCACTTTTTTCTATTTTTCTTATTGCAGCTTGAACTTTTTCTTCATTTCTTTCTGCACGCAATTTAGCTAATCTTTTTAATTGAGCCTCGCGAACAGCAGTATTATCTACATCTAAAATATCAATCGGATCTTCTTTTTCTAATCTATATTTGTTTACACCAACAATGGTATCTTTACCTGTGTCTATTCTTGCTTGCTTACGTGCAGCAGCTTCTTCAATACGCATTTTTGGAATACCTGTTTCAATTGCTTTAGCCATACCTCCTAATTTTTCAATTTCCTGGATATGTGCCCAGGCTTTGTCGGCAATTTCTTGCGTCAATTTCTCAACATAATAAGAACCAGCCCAAGGATCAACAGCTTTACAAATTTGAGTTTCTTCCTGTATATATATTTGCGTATTACGGGCAATACGTGCAGAGAAATCTGTTGGTAACGCAATGGCTTCATCTAGGGCATTGGTGTGTAATGATTGAGTGTGACCTAATGTAGCACCCATTGCTTCAATACATGTTCGAGCAACATTGTTAAATGGATCTTGTTCTGTTAAACTCCATCCTGAAGTTTGCGAGTGTGTACGTAATGCCATCGATTTTGGATTCTTAGGATTAAATTGTTTAACCAATTTAGCCCAAAGCATACGTCCGGCACGCATTTTTGCAATTTCCATAAAATGATTCATTCCTATAGCCCAGAAAAATGATAAACGAGGAGCAAAAGTATCAATATCCATTCCTGCATTAACTCCGGTACGTAAGTATTCTAAACCATCAGCTAATGTGTAAGCTAACTCAATATCAGCAGTTGCTCCGGCTTCTTGCATATGATAACCAGAAATACTAATGGAGTTAAATTTTGGCATGTTTTTAGAAGTATACTCAAAAACATCAGCAATAATCTTCATTGAGAATTCAGGTGGATAAATGTAAGTATTACGCACCATAAATTCTTTCAGTATATCATTCTGAATTGTACCACTCAGTTTTTCTAATGGTACACCTTGTTCTAATCCGGCGACAATATAAAAGGCTAAAATTGGCAGTACAGCACCATTCATAGTCATTGAAACTGACATTTTATCTAATGGTATCTGATCGAAAAGTATTTTCATATCTAAGATAGAATCTACAGCAACACCTGCTTTTCCAACATCACCAACAACACGTTCATGATCAGAATCGTACCCGCGGTGAGTAGCTAAGTCAAAAGCAATAGATAAACCTTTTTGTCCGGCAGCTAAGTTTCTACGATAAAAGGCATTTGATTCTTCGGCAGTAGAAAATCCTGCATATTGGCGAATTGTCCATGGACGCATAGCGTACATTGCTGAATACGGTCCATGTAAGAAAGGTGCTAAACCTGCAGCATAATTTAAATGCTCCATATTTTCCAAATCTTCCTTCGTGTATGTGTTCTTAACATCTATTTGTTCTGGAGTTTTCCAGTTTTCTTCAATGTTATTTTCTTTTTCCCAGTCCTTTGCAGAATTATATTTCGACTTGGGAAAATCTAAATTTATATTGTTAAAATTTGGTTTCATGTTGTTAGATTTTAGATTAATAGTATCTGATATCAAGAATTAGTTTTGAATTTCACCTTGTTTCTTGCATCTTGATACTTGTATCTTTTTATTTAATTCCCAACTCTTTTTGAAATCCTTTAAGTGTTTCAATCAAATTTGATTTCATATGAATAAAATGCTTAATTCCTTTAGCTTTTAATTCATCAATACTTTTTGGATATCCTGCAACAACTGTTATTGCTTTTTTACTAAGTTTTTCTAAAACAGCTGGTGCAACATCAGAATATTCATCATCTGAACTACAAACTACAACAATATTAGAGTTTTGTTTTAATGCAGCATTTACACCTTCATCAACTGAATTGAAACCAATATTGTCAATAACCTCAAAACCTGCACATGCAAAGAATCCTGATGCAAATCCAGCTCTTGCTTTACGCATTGTTAAATCACCAATAGTTAACAAGAAAACTTTAGGAGTCTCTTTAGCTTTATCGGTTTTTAAACGCAACAATTCGATTTGTTCGGCGCCTCGGTATGGTTTAATAGGTTCAGCAATTGCATCTTCACGCTTACATGTTGTTGTTAAAATATCATCATCAGTAATTTTAGCATCAACTTTTTCTAATGCATTTGGATATTGATTTGTACCTAATAAAATCTCACGACGAGTGGCAATATTTATATTTCGTTTGTTAGCAGATTCGTTTACTTGTTCTTGAATGATTCCTGTTTTAAAGGATTCTATGTAACCTCCTTTTGATTCTATCTCCTGGAAAAGCTTCCATGCATGTTCTGCAATAGAATTAGTAAGATTTTCAATATAATATGAACCTCCTGCAGGATCAACAATTTTATTAAAGTATGATTCTTCTTTTAATACAATTTGTGTATTGCGAGCAATGCGATCAGAAAATTCTGTTGAACTTTCAAATGCATTATTGAAAGGAGTAACTGATAAGGAATCAACTCCAGCAATAGTGGCTGACATTGATTCTGTTGTTCCTCTAAGCATGTTTACATATGGATCGTAAACCGTTTGATTAAATTTAGATGTAGTAGCATGGATATTCATTTTTGCTACCTCGAGATTTTTTGGTTCATAAGCGTCAATAATTTTAGACCAAAGCATACGAGCTGCTCTGAATTTAGCTATTTCCATAAAGTAGTTTGAACTTACTCCAAAGGTGAATTTAATATTTTGGGTAACAGTATCAATATCTATTCCTTTTTCAGTTAAAAGATTTATATATTGATTTCCCATTGCTAAAGCAAATCCTAATTCCTGAACAATTGTTGCTCCGGCATTATTAAACATTTCACCGTTTACACCTATAGTTCTGAATTTAGGTAAATCTTTTGCTTTTTCAATTAGCTCCTTCGCTGTATCAAAAACTTCAGTTTGAGCTTTGCAGAAATTACCGTTTAATGATAAGTGAGCCATTGGATCAAATCCAACAGAACCTTTAATTTCATTTTTATCTATTTTTTCTGTTTCAATCTTATTTTTTAAGAAATCAACAAAAGGATGTGCTGCAGGTGCACCAACTATATTAAGTTCGATGTCTACAATACTAATATCCTTTATTAAAGTTTCAAATTCATTATTTGAGAATTCTTCTTTACAACCAACGTCGAAACCTAAGGAGTCAACACCTTTCATTAAAACATCAAGTGCTGTTTTGTTTGCTTTACTTGCATCTGTAGCATCAATGTTTTGACGAATATACCAACAGTTGCATTTTGATTTGTTTCCACGTACATATGGGAATTCTCCCGGCACATATTTTAGGTGTTCAAGATTTTCCAGGTGTTCAGCACGGTAATATGGTTGAACACTGAATCCTTCAATGGTTTTCCAAACCAATTTTTTTTCAAAATCTGCACCTTTTAGATCAGTTACGATCTTATCCTGCCATTCCTGCGTAGAAATAGGAGGAAATTCTTCGAACAATTTTTTCTGTTTTATTTTGTCTGCCATAACAAAGTGTAATGTTTAAAATACGATGCAAAATTAGGTCATTTCATATTAAAAATAATGACTTTTAACATATATTGATATGCTTTAGAATATAGAAAGAATGATTTATATTTTTCTAGAATGGCTTTATATCGGTAAAAACAGCTAAGCTTTAATTATACCCACAACTCATTATATCAGTACAGTTGAATAATTTTCAATCGTCAAAACATTTACAGTTAATAGGTTGGTTTAATAAGACTTTTATAAAGACGGGATTAATTGAAACAAAATACGGAAGAATTCTTCGGGATAGTTTTAAAAACAGAAGTGATAGTGATTATGCTCCCTTCATTGAATTTAAAACTTTGGATGTTTTATTAATTGATAGTTTTACAATTATTCGTAACGCAATGCCTTTGCCGGGTTTGTATTTCCGGTTTTTATTATTTGAAAACTCACGGTAATAAAGGAAATTAACAGAATAATAATAAGAGGAGTAGCTATATGCCATATGTTGAGTTTAATGTGATAGGCAAAATTCTGAAGCCATTCGTTCATAATTATTAAACTAAACGGAATAGCAATTAGGAGTGAGATAAATATTAGTTTAATACTGAAAAAAAGAATAATCATCAGCTTGTTGACTGTCGTCCATATCGCCATATTTTTCAGAGATACTATCCAGTGTTTTAATTAATTCAGGAACATTTAGCAGTGTAACTAACTTCATACGAGTTTCCTTAAAGTGCGGTAATCCTTTAAAGTAATTAGAAAGATGTCGACGCATTTCATATACTCCTCTGGGTTCTCCTTTCCACTCTACTGACTTTTGTAAATGTAGCTTAGCTAGTTCAACCTTTTCCTTAATGCTTAAAGGCTTCATGACTTCACCCTTTTGAAGATAGTCTTTAATTTCTTTAAAGATCCAAGGTCTTCCAACAGTGGCACGACCAATCATTATCCCATCAACACCATATTTATCAAATGCTTGTTTTGCTGATTTTGCATCCTTTATATCTCCATTTCCGATAATTGGAATTTTCATTCTTGGATTGTTCTTTACATTACCAATTAAAGTCCAATCCGCTTCTCCTTTATACATTTGTTGGCGGGTGCGGCCATGAATAGCTAATGCCTGAATTCCTGTATCTTGAAGTTGTTCCGCTAATTCTACAATAATCTTACTATCGTCATCCCAGCCTAATCGTGTTTTAACGGTAACCGGAGTTTTAACAGCTTTAACAATAGCTTCTGTCATTTCAATCATTAAAGGAATATTTTTTAACATTCCTGCACCGGCTCCACGATTAGCTATCTTCTTAACCGGACAACCAAAATTCAAATCAATAAAATCCGGTTTAGCTTCTTCAGCCATCCTGGCTGCTTCTACCATAGAATCTACCTGATGGCCGTATAATTGAATAGCTGCAGGCCTTTCGTAATCAAATAATTGTATTTTTTTATAACTTTTGTTGCAATTTCTGATTAAGCCTTCTGAAGCAACGAATTCAGTATAAACAATATCAGCTCCAAAATTTTTGCACATAAACCGGAACGATGGATCAGTAATATCTTCCATGGGAGCCAGAAAAAGAGGCTTATCTTCAAGTTCTATATTGCCAATTGTTATCACTTTTGATAAAATAATGTTTAAATTTAGCCTCAAAAATACCATTTTTAAATAAATTCAGACAATATGAGAAATTCATTATCGGGGGTACATCCATTTTCGAAAGTAGTTTTTTCTATTTTCATAGCATTAGTTTTTTTATTACTCACTATGATTATTGGATTTTTGGTAGCTATCCCGATTTTTCAAATTAATCTATTTGAAATAGAGAATGTATTATCTGATTACAATGATCCTCACAATGTTGCTTTTTTAAAATATTTACAAACATTACAGGCAATAGGATTTTTTATTATTCCTGCAGTTTTTCTTGGTTATTTATTTCATAGAAATTCATTTGAATACCTCAAATTGAATAAGAATATTACTAGTAGTTATTTATTTCTGACAGTATTTATTTTAATATTTTCAATCCCAATAATAAATTATTTTACCTTATTGAATCAGGGGATGGAATTTCCGGAATGGTTTAGTGGAATAGAGAATTGGATGAAAGAAAAAGAAGATAGTGCTCAAGCCATAACACTGGCTTTTCTGAAAATGGATTCTCTAGGGGCGTTATATTTTAATATTCTTATGATTGCTGTTTTACCTGCAATTGGAGAAGAACTGATTTTCAGAGGTATTTTTCAAAGAATTTTCTCAGAATGGACAAAAAATATTCATTGGGGAATTATAATTGCTGCTTTTTTATTTAGTGCAATGCACTTTCAATTTTATGGTTTCCTACCCAGGTTTATTTTGGGAATATTGTTAGGCTATCTTTTTTATTGGAGTGGCTCAATTTGGATTCCTATACTAGGGCATTTTATTAATAATGCTGCAGCGGTTATTGTATATTATTTTAATCCGGATGGTGTAAATGAGGAAATTGAAAATTTTGGGGCTACACAGAATTCCTATTTGTATCTTATCCCAAGTGTTATCTTAGTAGGATTTTTACTTTATATATTTTATAATCAAAGAAAGAAAACGGCAATTGCCTGTTAAATTATGCCTATTTCATCATTTCTGAAAAGGCTTATTCTTCCGATTTCATTTTTACGGTATATATAAACAAGTCCGTATTTCTGGGCTTTTTCTCTTTTAATATCTTCGGGTAATTCTTGATAGTAATTTTCCACTTCATTCCAAATACAAAGAATAATGTCATCTGCTTCACTTCTTATATTTGCCAGATTATTTAAGGCACGGGTATGATTTTTTTGCAGCATTTTTTGAAACTTAAAAGCTTCCATAAAATTATCATAGTGAACACGAACAACAGCAGTTGTCGGGTTGGTTATTGGAGCATGTCCTTTCATTCTGCGAGCATTTTCGCCATCAATAATCTTTTTCCCCCATTCAATAATATCTGCTTCTGTATTTAATGAAGGTAACTTACTGCTATCTTCTTCAATGCCAAAGGAAGTTCTTACAGAAAGAGCTAACTCACCTCTTATAACAGCCATATTTAATACCTGAATAAAATGCGAAATATATAGTTTAGCTTTTTTCAGTTTTTTGAGATATTCCTTATTATTTTTTATCTGAATATCATAGGTATTTTTATGCTCGGTTATTGCTTTTTCCCATTTCGGAAGGAATGATCTGATACGTTGTAAAGTACTTTGTTTAAAAGCTAAATCCATGGGAGTGAGTTCTTTTCCTTTATTATATGCATTTCTTAGAGCTTTTAATCTTGAATTGTCGGTATTAGGTAATCTTCTGTAAGGCATGGCAAAATAGTTATTTACAAAGGACTGTTAAAAAGATGTTGATAAAGTGCGAATATATAAATAATTATTGTAAAAACAATGCCATTCGCACATTAATTTTATGATAATTTAAATTGATTCTTAATGTATTAATGTTAACAGCATTTAGGAAAGTTAGCCTACTTGCAAAAACTAACCTTTTGTATACACTAAAACTTTAAAATTGGATTTTTATTGTAAATAATTTTATCAATATATTTTTTATTAATTAAAAATTTTAGTCCTTTGTTTTTTCAATTTTCTAAATTAATTTCGTTATTAATTAAAAAAGTATTTATCAAATAAATTTTATAAATCATGTTTAAGAAAGAAGTTTATATAGAACGCCGAAAGAAATTAAAAGAAAAATTAAAGGGTGGGCTAATTTTATTTTTAGGAAATACAGAGTCAGCATGTAATTATACTGACAATGCTTATCATTTTCGTCAGGATAGCACATTTACATATTTCTTTGGATTAGATATACCAGGTCTTGCCGGTTTAATTGATCTGGATTCGGGTAAGGAATATTTATTTGGGACTGATTTTAGTATAGATGATATTATTTGGATGGGGCCACAGCCAAAAATTGTTGAACTGGCTGCCGAGATTGGTGTTAAAAATACAGAAGTACTTACTCAGTTGGGCAACTATTTGCGTAATGCAAAAAATCAGAATAGAAATATTCATGTACTTCCTTTTTATCGTGGCGATTCAATTATTCAGTTTAGTAACTTTTTAGAAATAAGTCACGCTGAAGCAGAAGATTATGAATCTTTAGAATTAATAAAAGCTGTTGTTGATTTACGTTCAATTAAAGATCAGCATGAAGTTGAAGAATTAATAAAAGCTTCAGCAATTGGCTATAAGATGCATACTACTGCAATGAAAATGGCTAAACCGGGAATTTATGAGCAAGAGATTGCCGGTACTGTTGAGGGAATAGCCTTAGCACATGGAGGGATGTTGTCATTTCCAATAATATTGTCACAAAATGGAGAAACCTTGCATAATCATTACCATGGGAATATGCTTCAGGAAGGTAAATTAATGCTTACCGACACAGGAGCAGAAACCAGTATGCATTATGCAAGTGATCATACCAGAACCGTACCTGTTGGAGGTAAATTTTCTCAAAAACAAAAAGATATTTATAATATTGTTTTGGAAGCAAATAACCATGCTATATCCTTAATTAAACCTGATGTTCCTTATAGAGATATTCATCTTGAATCAGCAAAAATAATAGCACAAGGTTTAACTGATTTGGGTATAATGAAAGGCAATGTTGAAGATGCTGTTCGTGATGGAGCGCATGCAATGTTTATGCCACATGGTTTAGGACATATGATGGGCATGGATGTTCACGATATGGAAGGTTTAGGAGAAGACCATGTGGGATATGATAATGAATTTAAACGTGCTACACAATTTGGTTTACGCGGATTAAGATTAGGACGAAGATTGCAAGAGGGATTTGTTATTACAACCGAACCTGGCATCTATTTTATTCCGGATTTAATTAAAAAATGGAAAACAGAAAACATAAATGCCAAGTATATTAATTTTGATAAAGTACTTGATGAATATGTTGATTTTGGAGGGATAAGACTGGAAGATGATATTCTAGTTACAGAAACAGGAGCACAAATAATTGGAAAACGAATTCCTATCACAGTTGAGGAAGTTGAAGAAACAATGAAGTCATAAAAATAAAATATCCTTATAATACAAACCAGATAGATTTTTCTATCTGGTTTTTTTGAAGTGATACTATATGATTTGAAAGAAATACGTATATTGAAATTATTATTATTTAATCCGCAACCTAAAACGGAAATAACTATATTTTATAATTCTTTGATTGTGTCTGATAATTCAAAAATCCATTTAAGTAATAAAGCTTTTGAAAAGCTTTTTAAAGATTACTATGCGCAACTTACGGTATACGCAGACAATTATATAAATGATTTAGATATATCACGAGAAATTGTACAGGATTTTTTTGTTAGATTATATGAAATACGAGAAACTGTAAAAATTCATTCATCCATAAAGAGCTTTCTTTTTGTATCAATAAAAAATAATTGTCTGAATTATTTGAAAAAAAATCGTACACTGTCGGAACATCATCAAAGAATATATATTGAAAATAAGGATAAC
>DAOVYZ010000316.1 GCA_030635365.1 Bacteroidales bacterium | reverse complement strand
TATTGATACTATATCGGCATGTATCTTGTCCACCTTTTCATTAATATCAACATTACAAGATGTAGCTATAAAAATAAGGATTACTAATAATTTAAAAGATTTCTTTACTATCATTTTATTCTAGTTTTTGAGTATTAAACAAAATTATTAGGCTATATACACAGCAAATTGTTTAAGGTAAATAAAAAAGAGTTAGTTTAGTCTTTAGTAACGTTTTCCATCATTACGAACCATTGGTACAAAACGTACAGGGGCAACTACTTTCTTAATTAGTTTTCCATCCTTTTTTTCTAATAAAACTAATTCTTGAGTGATGCTTCCTCCTAAAGGAATTATCATCTTCCCTCCTTCTTTAAGCTGTTCTTCTAATGGTTTAGGTACATCAGAAGGCGCACAAGTTACAATTATTGCATCATAAGGTGCATGGTTTTTCCATCCTTTATAACCATCTCCAACCTTAATATTAATATTTTTATAACCCAAGCCTTCCAATAATTTCTCTGCTTTTGAAGCTAAAGTTTCAATAATTTCTACACTATAAACTTCTTTTACAATTTTAGCTAATACTGCAGATTGATAACCCGAACCAGTTCCAACTTCTAATACTTTCATGTTTTTATTTAAGTCAAGTGTTTCTGTCATGAGAGCAACTATATATGGTTGAGATATGGTTTGTCCATCACCAATTGGCAGAGGCCTGTCTTCATAAGCCATCCGTTCATAGTTCTGAGGTACAAATAAATGCCTTTTTACATCCAACATAGCCTGAATTACATTTTGCTTTTTTATACCACGGGCAACAATTTGCTCACGAACCATTCGTTGACGAACCCTTTCATATTTATCTGTATTTAAACTAATAAATTTGAATGATGTGATGAATAAAAGACTTAATAATACGATAAATGCTAAACTTATTTTTATTGTTAATACTTTCATTAGCTAATAGTTTCTGTTTTACATTTCAAAATCACAAAATTTTAACAATGTACTAAAAATAAAAAATATATTTATTAAAATGCATAAAACACTTCGACAGTATGACATTATTCAGTGTGACTTGTTGAAATAGTGATGGTTGCCATACTGAGTCTTACCTGTCGGCAGGCCAATGTCAATAAGTTAAAGAATATCATATATAAATTTAAAACAGCCACAGATTCACAGATTTTAAAAAAATCTGTGAATCTGTGGCGAATTGGAGTTTATTAATTTGTTAATCAGTACTCATTTGTGATTGATATTGTTATTTTTTATTTCAATTTTAATACTGGCAAAGCCAGTATGATTCTTAACTAATTGACATTGACCGGCAGACAGGTTTGTCGAACTCCTCTCTTGCAAAGGGAAAATATGAACTAATAAAGGTTTTTGAAGCTTCTTTTTCTATATCTAAAATAACTTTTCAGGGTACTTGCCACTATTTGTGAGCTGTTTTATTTTCTCAACAACAACCGGTTTATCTTCTTTATATGTTACACCAAACCACTGATCAGTTGCTTCAAGTACTTTAACTGAAGCATTTCCATTGTTTATTTGATGCGTAACAATATTAGGTATATAATATTCTGATTTTAAATTTGAAATATTATTGTCAATAAATTTTTCAATTTCTTTTTCTAATTCGGGAAAAACATCCGGAGTAAATCCCCAAAAATTCATGGAAACATATACGCCTCCATCAATAATTAGTTCTTTACCTTCATCCTCTGCAACAATTTTATTTTCTTTCCATCCAATTTTAGTTCTTTCTATCACCTCTATCAAATCGTTGTTATTACTTGCTTTACAAATCCCTCGGGAAACCGTCCCATTTTCAGAAAGAGTATTTTTTAATAAATATCCTGCCATACAATATTTACCTTTAAGTTCATATTGCTGGCTTCTAATATATTCAGCAACAACTTTAAAAGCGCTTTTTCCATAAAAATCGTCGGCATTAATAACAACAAAAGGCTCATTTATTACATCTTTAGCCATTAAAACAGCATGCCCTGTACCCCAAGGTTTTACTCTTTCTTTTGGAATTACAACATTTCCGGGAACATTATCCAGCTCCTGAAAAACATATTCTATCTTTATTTTTTTGCGATATTTCTTAAACAATAATTCATTCATATCCTTCTCAATATCCTTCCTGATGATAAAAACTATTTTACTGAATCCTGCCTCAATAGCGTCATAAACAGAATAATCAATAATAGTTTCACCACTTGGGCCAACCTTGTCAAGTTGTTTTAATCCTCCATAGCGACTACCCATTCCTGCCGCTAAAACCAATAAAGTCAAATCCATTCTTTTGTTTTTTTAATGTAATAAATAGCTTAATTTTTTAACCTGCAAATCTACAATCTAAAATCTATAGACACTTAATTTGCTCTTAGTTTATTAAATGATTTAAATAGAAAGTAAGTTCCGATTACTACAATTCCTAATAATATAAATCCGTATAGAGTTTCTCCATAAACAAAATTCCCAATTGCAAACAAACTTGAATAAATAACTATACAGCCTATAAAAACTAAAAGTATTTGTATAGGCATTTCCCATGGTTTACCCAAGTCTTCTTTATTAATAATTTCCCCATCCTTCTCAGCATCTTTTATTACTCTCTTCCATCCTGGGCCTCCCGGGTGTGTTAATTTATAGAACTCTCTTAGAGTTTTATTATTTTCAGGCCTGGTTACTAATGTAATAACAACCCAAATTATAGAAGTTATTGTAACAGCCATAACCAGCTTCATAGTAAATCCATCAAGAATTTTTGTGGTAACACTTGCATCATCAACAAAGAATACAAGAACAATAGCGACAACTGTTGCTCCTATCATTGCCACAATTTCTGTCCAGGCATTAATTCTCCACCAGAACCATCGTAACAAATAAATTGCTCCTGAACCTGCACCTGAAAGCAATAGTATATTAAATGCTTGTGTTGCATTATTTAAAAAGAATAGCGCAACTACAGCTGCCAAGATCATTAAAATCAATGTGGATATCCTTCCCATTAATACCAGTTCCTTTTCTGAAGCATCCTTTGTAATAAACCTTTTATAAAAATCATTAACAATGTATGATGAGCCCCAATTGAGATGCGTTCCAATTGTAGACATATAAGCTGCAATTAATGATGCCACTACCAAGCCTAACCAACCCGGTTTAAGTTTTGAAAGCATAACAGGATATGCTATATCGTCTTTTAAATATGTTGGATCTATATTAGGGAACTCTGTTTTTATTGATGCTAAGTCCGGGTATATTATCATGGAAGCTAATGCTACAATAATCCAAGGCCATGGCCGTAAAGCATAATGTGCAAAGTTAAATAATAGGGTTGCCCCTATAGCGTTCTTTTCATTTTTTGCAGCTAACATTCGTTGAGCTATATATCCCCCTCCTCCCGGTTCAGCCCCCGGATACCAAACACTCCACCACTGGACAGCAATGGGGATTATTAATAATGGAACATATATTGAAGGATCCGAAAAATCCGGAAGAAAATTAACAGTATCTCCTAATTTACTTAACATTCCCTGCATACCGCCTATATTAATTATTTCGGGTTGACTCATAGCAACAAAAGCAGCATAAACTGCTCCCGCCATTGCTATTGAGTATTGGAAAAAATCTGCCCATATAACACCTTTCAATCCTCCTAATCCTGCATACAGCACAACACATACTGATGCTATTAAAACAGTTGTTAATGGCTCTAATCCAAACATTATAGCACCAATTTTTATTGCTGCAAGAGTTACTGTACCCATTATTAGCACATTAAAAAATAAACCTAAGTAAATAGACCTAAATCCTCGTAAGAAAGCTGCTGGTTTACCTCCATAGCGCTTTTCATAAAACTCTAAATCGGTCAATACATTTGATCGCCGCCATAACTTAGCATAAATAAATACAGTAACCATTCCGGTTATAAGAAATGCCCACCATGCCCAATTTTTAGCAACACCATTTTCACGTACCATGCCTGTTACTAAATTTGGTGTATCGGCAGAAAATGTACAAGCTACCATAGAAACTCCCAATAGCCACCAAGGCATACCACGTCCACCTAAAAAGAATTCTGAAGTATTTTTCCCGGCAGTCTTCGATGCAATCCAGCCTATTGTTACAACTATTAAGAAGAAAATAGCTAAAATTATCCAATCAATTTTCGTTAGTATCATTTCTTATAAATTAAAGGGCTAATTAACTATTTTATTTTCAAACTCACACAATGTTTTACATTGAATTATTAACAGGTTTATAAAATTTATATATGATCAATAAAGCACAATATCATCAATAATTCTAGTGAACTACGCAAATATAAAAACTATACAATTTTAAAAATTCTTCATAGATTTTTGTAATACTTTTTATTTTACCTGTACTGATCTTAAAAAACAAGTAAAAACCAAAAATTATAAAAAGGTAATTAGCTTTGTTAAGCTTCAGTCATAATAAGAACATCTTGCGTTAAAGCTAATAATATCAAAACTTTTGAGTTCTTCCTCCCACCCTTTTCTTCACAAATTCTATCCGTAACATAAGAATCAATAATATTCCTGTCGAAACAATTGCTCTAACAGAATAAACTGTTGCAAGCGATCCCATACTGGATATAAGTGCAAAGACAGGAGCTATCATCATTAAAATCCATACAGAGAATGGTTCTGTATTTTCCTTTGATTGCCATAATCTTTTAATTACAGGAAAATAGGCAATAATCAATATACTTTGGATTAATA
>DAOVYZ010000125.1 GCA_030635365.1 Bacteroidales bacterium | reverse complement strand
AGATGGAAGAACTGATTGAGATATTAAAAAATTCAGAATTAGTTTCCAAAGCATATTATGATGAAAGTGATTTAGCTGTTGTTTTAAATGGCAGTTATAAATCAACAGATTTGAGTAAATTCTGTTTTGAAAAAGGATTCCCACTTTCTAAAATAGTAGTGAAGAAGCAAAGTCTTGAAGACCAGTTTTTAAAATTAGTAAAATAGGAATTAAACGAATATAAACCCTTGAGATGAAAAAGTTATTAAATCTTGAAAGAATAAAAGCATTATCATATCCTGCATTTAAAACATTAATGATTATACATTTCCTACTTTTTTTCTTGGTAGTATTAGTAGTTTCACAGGTGCATTTTAGTATACCGGGATTTTCAGTAAAAGCATTGTACCGGTTTCCTCACATATGGGAGTTTTTTCCGTGGGTGGCTAGTTGGTTTAATATATTTCTTACTATTGTTTTAATAACATTAGTTGGGAACGAATTTTCCTTTAAAACATTTCGTCAGAATGTAATTGATGGTTTAAGTAGAAATGATTTACTGAAAGGTAAGTTGATTCTAATTTTCACCATTGCCATTTATACTTTTTTAATGGTTTTGATAGCTGTTATGATATTTGGATTAATAAATACCAAAGAGATTACTTTTAATCTGATATTTGAAAACTCATCATTGGTATTGATATATTTTATTCAGGCAATTGGATATATGACATTGGGATTATTATTTGCTTTGATTTTTAGAAATAATGCTTTATCAATAATCCTGTTTTTATTGTATTTTCCAGTAGAATCATTGTTTAGGCTGTTTTTTAAGGCTGAGGCCAGGAGATATTTTCCTCTTAAGATAATTTCAAATTTAACTCCAAGGCCAGAATTCTTGACATTAACTTCTGAAACAACTTATACAACATCTTCCGGGAATAGTGCGTTGGATTTTAACGAAATAGGATTATTACCTGAGAAACTGCCTTTAGGAATTACGGTTATTCTTGCCGTGGGTTATATCGGATTTTTCATAGCATTATCAACAATTTTATTAAATAAGCGAAATTTATAAAAAAAGAAGCTATCCAAAAAGCCTTCGTGTAACTTTTTGGATAGCTTCTTTTTTTCTGTAAATAAGTAACATTATATATTTCTGGCAACGAGTTTTTTATGTTTCACAATCATTGAACATACCTCATAATTTTCATTTTGTGTGTGATATTTTAATAAATCATTCAGGAATTTCTCATCATTATAATATGGATGATATTTATTAAATTCGATAACACCATCAACGGTTAATTTGAAGTAATCTTCTAATTCAAGTTCAATAAAATCACTTATAGATTCTGCTTTGGACTTAGTTGTACGATTTAATTCTTCCAAAGAAATGAATTTATTTGAATCATCATCATATGTTTCAAGATATTTTATAATATTTTGCCGTAGTTTTAATGTATCATTATTTTCAGCAAGCATCTCTTTTATGTAGTCGAATTTTTCTTTTAATTTTTCAGTACGATTCCCTGATACGGTTTCATTTAGGATTTCGTTAATCTCATTTTCATTTTGATAAATTAAACCCTTGTTGTATTGAATCTTTTTTCGCAAGACTTCGATTGAATCTTTCAATTGTTCTAACATGGCCCTTAACAGATTTAGGTTGTTTGTCTTGATTTAACTTATAAATAGGTATATTGGTTACTTTCTTTTGACAAACGTTAGAAAATATTAGGTAAACGTATTACAAGCATAGGATATTAGTTTTTCGTATCTAATGCATCTCTGAGCCCATTGCCAACCAATGTGAATGAAAGAACCATTAGCATGATGGCAATGCCCGGAATTATCGCCAGGTAAGCTTTATCCATTATTATGTATCCATAATGTTCTTTAATCATTGTTCCCCAAGATGGTACAGGTGGCTGCACACCAATTCCCAGGAAACTCAAGCCGGCTTCTAATAAAATTGCTGTGGCAAAATTTGCAGCTGATATGATTATAACCGGACTCATTACATTAGGTAAGATATGTCGAAATATTATTCGTGCATTCCCAAATCCAAGAGCCCTGGCAGCTTCAATATATTCTTTTTCACGAACACTTAGTACCTGGCCACGAACAACACGAGCTACTTCAACCCACATAGTTAAACCTACAGCGATAAATATTTGCCAAAAACCTTTTCCAATAACTAATGTAATTGCAATAACCATGAGTAAAGTCGGAATTGACCAAATAACGTTTATTAACCACATGATGATATCATCAACTTTCCCTTTGTAATATCCGGCAATTGCCCCTAGAGTGATTCCAATAAGCAGAGAAATTAAAACAGAAATAAATCCTACCGACAATGAAACTCTGGTTCCAATTAATAACCTGCTTAATAAATCACGGCCAAAACGGTCAGTACCTAAAAGATAGCGTTTTTGATGGATATGAATTTGTTTAATTTGAGTTACTACTTCCTCTAAACTTACTTTTTGGATAATATCTTGAATGTCTGTATATGTAAAAAGACCATTTTTAAAATTTATTATTGAGCCATACTTCACACTTGCAATAACATTTATCGGGTTTAATTCAATGTAAAAAGGTTCTTCACCCTCTACATCATTAAATTCTTCAATAAATAATTTTTCATTTTCAAAATAATATGAATTGATTGGGATACTAATAAACTCAGTCTTTTTGCCTGTAAACATATATTCAAATACTCCAGTTTTATCATGTGCTTCATTTTTTCGGATTTTTATCATTTGGCATTTAAAGCCGGGCTTTTTTGTTGATATTTCAAGAATTTGATTATTGGCAAAATTGGTTTTATCAGGAGTCAAAAGATATCCAAGAATTCCAATTAGAATGGCAATAATGATAAAAATGAGACCGCTTAAAGAAAGCTTATTTTGCTTGAATCTTTGCCAGGCAAGATAATTTAGTGAACCTGATATTTCTATTTTTCGTTTTCGGAATATCATATTGATTCAAAATTATCCTTTTTAATTAAACTTTCTTCCTTTCCAATTAAAATTTCCAAATATGCCAAAAATAAAAGTAAGAAGAATATATAAAGGATAAATAATTTGAAGTGGTAAAAAGAACCAGATTAGGGATGTTTGACGAAAGAATCTGGAAACAGGAATTAAAATTGTTAAATCAGTAATTGATTTTATAAGGAAAATAATAGCAAAAAGCTTGAGAAAAGAATAGCTCCATAAAGAAAATATAAGACTTGCAATAATAGTTACATTTGCTAGTGTTACAAATATAGCTGTGCAGATAATATCAAAATCTCTATATGCTTTGTTTTTTGATGTCCATCTGATTCGTTGATGAAAAAAAGTCTTAATGGAACTAGCAGGTCTTGTATATACTATTGCATCATAAGATTTAATAAAATGTATACTTTTCGTAGATTCCTTTTTGGAATTTAGTAATAAAAATATATCATCGCCAGAAGCTATATTATTTTTTACATTACATTTTTTATATAAGGATTTTTCAAATAATAGATTTGCACCATTGCACATAATGGGCCTTTTTATCGAAATAGACCCGGCACCGGTTCCAATTAAACTTAAAAACTCCAAGTTTTGAAATTTGTGGAAGATACTTTTTGATTGCATAAATGTTACAGGGCCTGAAAGCATCATTGGTTTATATGAAATATAGTATTGCATCATGGTATTTAACCAATCCGGATTCATTACGCAATCCGCATCTGTCGTGATAATAAGACCTGATTTAGAATGTCTAATTCCTAAAGCTAAAGCTTCCTTCTTCCCAGGATAAGTTTCCGGGAGATTAAGTAGCTGAATATGATTGAAATCTTTAATGTATCTGGATATAATACTTTTTGTATTATCTTCAGAATGATCATCGACAATAATTATTTCAGTTTTTTCTGTTGAATAATTTTGTTTAGTTAAAGATTTTAAGTGAGATAAAATATTCTTTTCTTCATTACGGCAAGCAATTACAATACTTACTGGAATAGCTTTCTTTTGATTATCACTTATAAATGTTTTTAGTTTTCTCCATCCAAAAGCATAAAATAAAATAATTATAGAATAAATTCCTATTGTAATAAATCCTATATAAACTGCTAATCCCATATTTATCAAAAGTAGTAAAAAACATGATTTATATTTTAGTATTGCTAAAACATGGTAATTTTTATAACTTAGCTCAAATCAATTATCATGAAACCTTCATGCTTTAGAGTATTAAATTTAAACCGAATAAACAAAAAAGGGCATGAATATAAAGTTGTAATTGCAAGGTTACCGCATGAAGGTTCGCCGGAGGGGTTGGGGGGGCTTTAGCGATAGACGCCGGCAACATAACTGAATTATAAATAGTTAATTAAATTATATTCTCGTGAAAAGCAATAAAAGTAATTTTGAGTATTTAATACTATTACTTCTTTCAATTATTGTTGTAAACTGCAAATCACAGGTTGCTGATAAAAATGAATCTGCCTGTGTTGATCGAGATGCTATTGTTGCAGGTTCATTTTATCCTGATAATCCTGATGCTTTAAAGGCACAGTTAGAATCGTTGTTTGCCCAGGCAGAACCTGCCCGTCCGGCAGGGGAGTATGTAAAAACACACGATAATGTTTTAGCTATAATAGCTCCACATGCAGGTTATGTTTATTCAGGGAAAGTGGCAGCTTCGAGTTTTAATCAAATAGATCCGGATAAAGAATATGAAAATATTTTTGTTATTACTTCCAGTCATAGAGTTATGTTTAAGGGAGCGTCAATATATAACCAGGGAGATTATATTACACCTTTAGGTAAAGTTAAAGTTAATAAGGAACTTGCGACTAAACTTATTGAAGAAAATAGCATATTTGTTTATAATGAAGAGGTTCATTCCTCCGAACATAGCCTTGAGGTTCAGCTTCCGTTTTTACAATATAAACTGAAAAAAGAATTTCAGATAGTTCCAATTGTTACCGGGACACAAACATTAGGGGAGGTGAAGAAAATAGCAGAAATTTTGTATCCATATTTCAATGAAAATAATCTATTTATTATAAGTTCAGATTTTTCGCATTATCCTAAATATAAGGATGCTCTGATTGTTGATAAAAAAACAGGTGATGCAATAACAGCTAATTCGGTGGCAAAACTTGTTGTTGCAATTAATGAGAATGCTTCGGCAAATATACCAAATCTGGCTACAAGTTTATGTGGCTGGCCTGCGGTTCTTACATTGCTTAATATAACCGAAAAACATCCCGAAATGCAGGTGATCCAAGTTGATTATCAAAACTCAGGAGATGCTCTTGCAGATAAGAGCCGTGTTGTTGGCTATCACTCAATAATTTTTGCAAAGAAAAAAGTAAAAGATATGTCAGAAAATCAATTTATTATTACTGATCAGGAAAAGGAGGTGCTTTTAAAGATTGCCCGAAATACTATTGATGAGTATATAGAAAACAAGAAGATTCCCCATATTGATGGATCGGATATAACAAATACAATGAAATCGGAATGTGGCGCATTTGTAACTCTCCATAAAGAAGGAGCTTTAAGAGGCTGCATTGGGTGCTTTACGGCAGATGAACCATTATATGCTATTGTTCAGAAAATGGCTATTGCTGCAGCAACTGAAGATCATCGTTTCTCGGTAGTTAAAAAAGACGAGATGAAAGAGATTGATTTGGAAATTTCGGTATTAACTCCATTAAAGAAAATTAATTCTATTGATGAGATAGAAATGGGTAAGCATGGTATTTACATTAAAAAAGGTTTTGCAACGGGAACTTTTTTGCCCCAGGTAGCAACAGAAACAGGTTGGACAAAAGAGGAATTCCTGGGATATTGTTCAAGAAATAAGGCAGGTATTGGTTGGGAAGGATGGAAAGAAGCCGATATATATATATATGAGGCATTAGTATTTGGTGAAAAAGATTTAGAAAAATAGAGTTATATTCTAAAATAAATATGAGTTTTGCAGATGAAATTAAAATAGAAGAACCATAGTTCAAATTTATATAATTTAGAGCATAGCTGAAAATAAGAATTATGAGTACATATTGGTTCTTACCTATAGCAGGAGGTTGTTTATTAGTTTATTTGTTAAGCTATTTATTAACCAAAACGAAGTACTTGAAATTTACCAAACATCGTCGTATTTGGAATTTGCTATTATTACTATCATTTATTGTCGCAGGTAGCATTGGATTTTTTATGGCATTTGTGTACAGTTTTGAATTGAATGTTGAGATTCCTTATGGGATACTTCAAATTCATGTTGAGTTTGGTATAATTTGGTTTATCGTTGCATTTTTTCATTTTTTATGGCATTTTACTTATTTTAAGAAAGCGATTAAAGTAATATTTGCCGGGGGAGAATAAAACTCAAAGTTTTTATGGATTTTAATTTAATCAAGTGTGATAAATTTCAGGGCCAAACTTGTTAAACCGGGAGTTATTTTAGTGGGTTTTGTTTCTCTGGTAACCCAAATAATTTTACTTCGCGAGTTTCTTACTTTTTTTAACGGGAACGAACTTGTTATAGGTATAATCCTGGCAAATTGGATGTTGCTAACAGGTTTTGGTGCTTATATCGGGCGATTTTTATGTAAACGAAAACTTTTCTGGGAATATACTTTATTGGGGTCATTAGCTTTTTTACCTACAATAACAGTTTTGTTATTACACATATTATGGCATTTATTATTTCCACCGGGTATAATGACAGGGATTAGTCATGTGTTCTGGTATTCTTTAATGATATTAGTTCCTTTCTGTTTAACATCCGGAATTTTGTTTACTGTATTTGCAAATGAAGAATCGCTCAGATCCGGAAGAAATAAAATTGGGGATGTTTATGCATGGGAATCAATAGGGAGCTTGTTTGGAGGAATATTGTTAAACTTTCTTTTGATATGGATTTTTACAACTTTCCAAAGCCTCTTTCTATTAATGCTTGTACTAACAATTTTAACGACTATATTAAGTGTAAAAGGGAAACAATATTTTACTGCGGGAATAATTGTTTTTGTAGCCTTAGGATTCAGTTTTTTGTTTTTAGGAAATAATTTGGATTTAAGAGTTCGGGAACTGGCATTCCCGGGGCAAACAGTGGAGTACATAAACGAAACACCCTATGGCATATTTACAATAACCGGGCAAGATGAGCAAATCAATTATTACGAGAATAATGTATTATTGGCAGCTTCCGGAGATATTATTTCAAAAGAGGAGTCGGTACATTTTGGAATGATTCAACATCCCATTCCCGAAAATATTTTGGTATTGTCGGGCATAGTATCTGAACTGCTAAATGAACTGCTAAAATATCCGGTTAAAATTATCGATTATGTAGATATTAATCCGGAGGTGATAAAAATAGCAAAAGAGAATTTTAGTGATAGTCTACAGGGAGAGCTGAATATAATAAAAGGAGATGCATTTCGATTTTTAAAAAAGTGCGATAAGAAATACGATGTAGTACTCATTAATTTACCAGAGCCATCAACTATTAATTTAAACAGGTTTTATACACAAGAGTTTTTTCAATTACTCAAAAACAATCTGGAGAAGGGAGCAGTAATATCATTATCGATTCCTTCAAGTGTAAATTATATGAATAATGAAGCGAAGAGGATGCTTTCGATAATTTATAAAACACTGCAAACAGAATTTAACAATGTTATTATTCTGCCTGCGAGTGAAGATTACTTATTGGCTTCGGACAGGCAGTTAACAATTAATATTGCAGAAAAAATAGAGAAACGAAAAATACCAACAGAATACATGAATAATTATTATATTGATGATAACTTATTAGCAGCTCGTAGTCGTCAAATAATTGGTGAACTTGATTCGGGAGTTCCGGTTAATAAAAACTTCAGCCCCGTATTTTATCAAAGCCAAATTAAGTTATGGATGAGCCATTTTAAATTTCAATACTGGATTCCGGCTATACTTATCTTATTATTTTCAGGATTCTTTTTTATTAAGGCAGGAGCTATATATAAAGGAGTTTTTGCAGCAGGTTTTGCCGGAGCATCAATCGAAATAGTTTTGATATTGGTTTTTCAAATCGTTTTTGGCTATGTGTATGCAACGGTGGGAATTTTTATCATGGTTTTTATGGGAGGGCTGGCATACGGCTCGTATTATTTACCACGATTTTTTAAAACGATTGACCAGAGATTATTTAGAAAAATGCAGATGGGAGTATCGGTATTTGCGTTTATATTGCCTGTAGTCTTTTTTACTATAAGTTGTATTGAAATTTCGGATATTATTTTATTTATATTGTTCACAGTTTTACTGTTGATAATATCTGTTTTAACCGGAGGAATTTTTTCAGTAGCAAGTAAAATATCCGGCAATAATTTTGGACGTATTGCATCCAGTGCATATGGATTGGATTTATTAGGTGCCGCAACAGGGGCATTATTATTTACAATTTACCTGATTCCTGTTTT
>DAOVYZ010000158.1 GCA_030635365.1 Bacteroidales bacterium | reverse complement strand
ATTTATAGCTTATTTTTTTTGAGTTTTTATATGACAAACCGACAAAATCAATATTAATAGAATTCTGATCATAGTTCAGATTATAAAAATCTATTAAAATAGTATCCTTACCGGAAATAGCAAAGTTAGTTATATAAACCGGAGGAGGAACTGTATTTGGGAATACCTCATCTGTATTAAAGCTTGTAAGCCCTGAATTTGTAGCAAGATATACTACTTTATCTTTTACTAATATATCATTAATATGATTTGAGGATAAGCCTGTAGTATATGTTTGAATCTTAAACCTATACTCATTAATATTAATATTATCAATTCTGTTCAATCCACAATTTGTTGCAGCCCAAATACTATTATTATCAATAAAAAGAGATGTTATAAAATTACTTGTAAGCCCGTTTTTTTTTGTAATCTGATAAACTGTATTATCTTTTGTTTTTATTAGTATGCCTGCACCTCTTGTAGCAACCCATAAACTACTATCTTGTGATTGCATAACTATATCATCAGCCCTTTCATAAAATAACTTATTATATTTCCCGTAACAAATAAGAGAATCTTTTTTGCCCGTTTTATCAGAAAAATATAATCTCCATAAACCATTTTTACCGGCGATCCAAATACTATTTTCATCTTCCTGATATATTGAATTAACCCTGATTTTTAGATTATGGATTGAATTTTCAATATAAACAGTGTCATTAACAATTTTATATACTCCAATTTGGTTACCCACCCAGATTGTATTATTTTTCCCTTTATGCATACATATAGAACCCGGACAGTTTTCTGAACTAAGCTTATTGTTTTTTACAATAGGCAGGCGAGATATTTTGCTATATTGGATCTTGTATATTGATTTCTCGTTTTCTGAATAAATACGAAAATAGATTGAATTGTTTTCTTTATCATAAATCAGGCTTTTGGTAATATTAATAGGAATATCGTAAAATTCAACTGTGCCAATTTTTTGTTTTAAGCAGATATGTTTAAAACCCGAACCAAAAGTTCCCAGCCATAACTTGCCGTTAATATCCACTTCAATGCATTTAATACATGATGAAGATAACCCGTCGTTTTTTGTATATGTTTTTATACCTGGATATGGTAAATAATAAACACCGTCATCACTTGTAGAAAACCAAAATCCACCTTCATTGTCTTCTAAAACTGAAGTAACGGTTTTTCCTGTTAAATAACTAACTGATGGTTCTTTGTCAATTTCTCCGTTGGGAAAACACATAGCTCCTTTTTCAGTAGTTCCAACCCACAAATTATCAGAGTTATCTATGCTTAACCAATTATGATGAAGCTTTATTCCACCAGAATATTTTAAATTTTTAATACAATGTAATTCCTGAAAAAATCGTGAAAAGAAAATTGTTTTGTTTTTATCAATAATAACACTGTTAATACATCTATTTTCAGAAAAATTTCCTTTTAGTTTAAAAGAATAACAAGTATCATCAATTAATAAATTTAAAATATAATTTTCACTTCCATGGTCGAATACAGAAAAGGCATCATTATTCTTATTTACAAAAATATACTCATTACAAGAAGAGTTTGGGGGTAATATTTTTTCAATATTGCCTTTTGAAGAAATCTTAAAACTCTCAAACGGTGTGCGAGAGAAAAAAATGTTGTCCATGCTATCAACAGAAAAAGACCTTTTGGGAGGGGGATACCTTCCATCCAAAATGTACTTCTTTATACTGTCATTGTATTCATAAACCCGGATTCTATCATTATCAAAATAAGACAATTTATGAGAAAATGGAATAAACCAAATTCTTCCATGATGATCTTCATATATTTCCAGAATAGTATTATCCGGTAAACCATCAAAATTGCTGAAAACTTTAAACTTATAACCATCGTACCTGCAAACGCCAAAATCTGTACCTACCCATATATATCCCTTTGAATCTTGAAATACGTGGTATGTTTCTGGAGAAGGTAATCCCTCATTAATAGAGAAATGCTTGAATACAGGCTGTTGAGCATTTAATATAACTGCTAATAAAACAAAAAATAAAGTACTGATACTATATTTTTTTGAAATTCGCATAATTTCTATTTTTTTGCAATTAAGTCCATAATATCTGACAGTTACCAAAACCAGGTACCTTTCTCTAAGTCATATTAATAACGATTTACAGGATATTTCATTAACAAATATATAATTTTGCAAGAAACGATAAAACATCTTATCTCAAAAAAAGTGTTTTTTCATTTAGTATTTAGTATCCTTGAAACAACCTGATAATACAAATTAAAAAAAATAGGATTTTTAAAATAGGATTTTTAAAAAAAACGTTTTTCTATAAGTTCCTTAAAATCCGCAAGCATAGCACAGATTTATTTCAACTTAGAAAACCGGACAAATTAATACCTTATTAGGAATATTATTATACATTTTTCCATAATCTTAAAATTATTCATATCTTAAAGTACTAACCGGATTAGTATAATTAACTTTAATTATTATGACACCCACAACAGTTGTAACCACAACAAACATAGCTAATAAACTTGTTCCTATAAAAATATAAGTATTATTTAATACACTAATATGATAAACAAAATTTTGAAGCCATTCACTTATTAAAAAGTAAGCCACAGGCCAAGCAAAAACAGATGCTATTAACACCAGGTATATAAATTTCTTTAATTGTAAAAAAATAATATTAGAAACGGATGCTCCATGGATTTTACGAATACTAATCTCTTTAATTTTACGCCTGATAATAAAAAGAGATAAACCAAATAAGCCAAGCATTGCAATAAAAATAGATAAAGCAGAAAATATGGTTAAAATTTTACCTAATTGTTTGTCTTGCATATATAAATCATTTAAAGCTTCGTCAAAGTAATTATATCGAAATGGAACTTCAGGACTTAATTCTTTCCATTTGTTTTCTACAAAAGCTAAAGTTTGTTGTTTGTTTTCAGGTTGAATTCTTACAACAATTTCCTCTATTTCTTCTATATCTATATAAAAAAACAAAGGCATCACCTTTTCATAAAATGAATGTATATGAAAATTTTTTAATATACCTATTATTTGTTTCCCATCAACAACTTGACCAATGGGATCAGATATTTCGAGTTCTTTTACTGCTTTTTCATTAAAAATAACGGAGTTTGAAAAATCCACAGGATATTTTTTAGAAAAGCTTCTTCCATTAATAAGTTCAAACTCTAAGGTTTCAATAAAATCAAAATCGACAGCGATATATTCCACTTCTATTTGTTTAGACTGATCTTTAAAACCGGGAAAGAGATTAACTTGTAACCCGTCAGAGGGAGGAACATAAGCAGCCCCTGAAATACTTATTATGCCGGGAAAAGTTTTTATCTCATTTTTAAAAGCTTCGTATGAATTAAATTCATCATAATAAAAATATATTAAAAGTAAATTATCTTTATTAAATCCTAAATTTCTATTTTGAGAATATTGTAATTGTTTGTTAATAAGTATTGTTAATATTGTCAGAGTAATAAAAATAAATAATTGGACTATAATAAGAATCCCTTTAAAATTACTTTTTGATACAGTAGTTAATTTAGATTTAAAAATATCAACAACTTTTTGAGATGAAAGATAAAATGAAACATATGCCCCGGAAATTAAACTTACTAATACAGTAACAAATATAAAACCTAAAACATATTGCCAAATTCTTGATTTCTCAATTATTATTTCATAACCAAACAGTTCATTAATAACGGGTAGAAAAATATTAACTAATGTAAGGGCAAGAACAAATGATATGCAACTAATCAAAATAGTTTCTATCTGAATTTGTTTTATTAATGAAGTTTTATTTGCACCAAATACTTTTCTTATTCCAATTTCTTTAAAACGTGCAGCAGAAAGTGCTGTTGAAAGAATAATATAATTAAGACTTGCAATTAATAGAATAAATAAGGCACTTGAAAAAAATATATAAAGTGTAGTTATATTGCCGGATGGTACAAAATTATTTAATAATTGTGACGATTTCAGATAAATATCATTAAGATTTTGCAAATCGTATTCTTTCTGATTTTTTTCAGATAAAAATGTCTCTGGAAAAGTATTTAGTTTTTCTTTTAAAATATTTATATCAAAATTTGGAGGCAGGAGTATAAAAGTAGTGAAAAACTCATATTCCCATTTTTCTTCAACTAAAGGATCGTTTAACATTCTTTTCAATTCATTAATACCTAAATCAATGCTCCCTATAAAATCGGCTTTAAATGTTGAATACTTAGGAATATCTTTTATAATTCCGGTAACTATTAAATCTAATACCAGTCCATCGTTGTTAATTGTTAAAACCTTTCCTATTGGATCTTCCTTTTCAAAATACTTTTTCGCCATTTTTTCTGAAATGACCACAGAATTGGGCTTTGCAAGTAAACTTTTAGAGTCACCTTTAATTACTGAAAATGAAAAAATATCAAAAATGTCATTATCTGAACACTGGAAATTTCGTTCTTGAATAAAATCATTTCCCTTCTTTATTTCCATTCCGGGCAATCTTATTGTTCTTGTAGCCTTAATTATTTCAGGGAAATTGTTTTTTAAGTTTGGAGCTAATTGATATGGAGTTTGTGGCGTAATCCAATCATTATAGTTGTGATCCAAGCTTAATACTCTATAAATTTGATCTCCTTTCTCGTTAAACTTGTCATAACTTGTTTCATTAATAACATAAATTAAAATGAAAAAGAAACAAACCATTCCAATAGAAAGTCCAATAATATTTATTATGGAAAATATTTTATTTCTCAGAAAAAATCTATACGCTGTTTTCAAGTAATTCTTTATCATATAAATATACTTTTGTGTTAGATCAAGTGATTAGTCGTTGCACAGTTATACAGATGACATAAATATATAATTAAGGTTTACTTATTATCAAAAAAAACATGCCACGGCTTGCGGGTTTTAAGGTAAAACTACAATTTATTAATAAGGTTTTGATAAAGTTCATTCGTAACTTTTTTATTAAAACCATAATGAGAATAAACGATTGTCAAATTTTTATCCAACAAATATAGTTTTGGCAGAGATATTCTTTCACCCATTAAAGTGTGAGCTAATTTTCCGCTTTCGTCAATATAAATCTCTAAATCCCAGTTTTTTCTATTTACCATATTAATAATGGATTCTTTTTTTGATTCAACCGCAATTGCAATTATTCTAACCCCCGTTTCCTTTTTCCAGCTTTTATTAAGTGCTGAAAAAGCATCAAGTTCCTTAATGCAATATTTACACCAGGTAGACCAAAAACTAATGATAACCGGATTTTCGCCATCAAAAAATGAGGCTGTGTTTACAGTATCCCCTGATAAAGTATAAATGTTAATTGCAGGGATTTTTTTTGTGCCATCTTGAGCAAACCCCGTAAATATAATGCTCACAAAAATTAATAATAATATATATTTTTTCATGTTTACAGTTGTTTTAAAATTTGGTTAAAGCATTATACAAATGCATGATTAATAAACAATTATATTGTCAGTTATTTTTATTTATACATTTTTTATATGACAAAGATTATTTTGTCCTATTGCATATTCGTAGTTTGATAAAGGCGGACAGAGTAGGTTGTAAATACATTTTTTGCAAGGGGACACGTTTTTTCGGAGTCTTTGCCAGCTTTTATTACAAGAATATGCTGCTTCAACCATTTCATAAATAGAATCTTCTGATAAATTACCGAGTTTTGACACATTCAGATTGCCGTAGATACTATTATCAGGTAAAACAAATAATTTACCATAGTTTAATTGATTGATTGCCTGGCGAGCGAATATATCTTTTTGTGTTGGTTTTGCTTCAATAATATCTTCTTTGGATAAATAAACAGCTTCTTCAAACAAATTTAAATTTTCTTCGTTGTAAAATGGCAAAAAGGAATAACTTTCTATATTATACTTAGTTAGTATTTCTTGATAAATCTCAACATCTTCCTCTTTTTCTACTTTGAAATCAAAAGAATATAAAATATCTTTTTGTTGTAACAATTGAATCAGATTTAATAATACAGCTTGCTTTATTGGTAGTGAAACAGATATTTTTATTCGAGCATTAATATGTTTTAATATCTCAATATTTTTACGGTTGATACTCGGATTTTGATAATTTATTAAAAATGAAATATTCGGAATTTCTTTAATTATGTCTATCAAATCATTAAATCTGCTATAATGAAAAATATCTGTTCCGGAAATATTTATTTGTTCCAAATTGGATTTAACAATTGGTAATAAATCTGATATAACGTTAAAATCTAACTCATTACTGCATGTAAAATTTGAAGAACAGAAAGGGAATTGTTGATTTTGCTTTTTTATAGAATTACTTGATGAATTTAGAAATAATGTTAATTCAGTTAAATCATGCATTATTCTGGCATCATCAATAGTATCATTCATATCTCTTTTAAATTTTATGACCGGTATGAATTGAATAGGTTTTTTATCAGAAATTGAAACATCTAGCAAATCCCCAATAAAAAATTCTCTTGCTTTTCCGATAAAATCTGAAATTATTTCATTATTCAAATCTTTTTCTGTTAATTCAACTACATATAAGTTATTTTTATTAATAAGCTTGTTAAGTAACTCGATAATTACAGTATTTGAAATGATCTCAATTATGCTATGACTGAGAGTATTATATATTATTGCACTTTGACCTTTAACACTAACATAGACATAAGGTTCTAAATAAAAATATGTTGAAACATCTTGTTTTTGCATCATTTTGTTGTTTGAGATTTACTAATTGCATCAGAATATATATATGGTTTCTCCTCTATTGATTCAACCCTTGAAGAAATAAAAGATTTAAATTCTTTTTCATTCATAAAGCCATCACATATAGGTTTTTCATCTTTAATATTTAAAAAATAGAAACACTGATCACAGGTTTTATTATTATAGCATTTAAAACACATCTTTTGTAATTTCATACAATAATCATTGTACGAGTTTGCTACTCCTTCTAAATCAAGGTTAACACTGCTATCTGTTACATTACCAAAACTATATTTATGGTCAACATTTTGACATGCGAGTATTTTTCCTTTCGCTGTAAGGTACTTTTTTGCTAATGGATAACAAGTTCCTGTCATTTTACATATATGATTATTATTGAGCAATTCACCGTAAGAATGAAAACTATTATTAGTTTGATTAATTATAAAATTACTTACTTCAACTTGTTTAGGTAAGGAAAGGTAATTTTCTTTTTCTATTTGCGCATAATCTTCTGACTGCAAGAGATTCTCATTGAAGTTCTTATATATTTTTAAAAATTCTTTCTTTTTTTCTGCTTTTATACCATCAGCATTTATTTCAGTAATTGCTGTATGTTTGTTAAATTCTTTTTTGAAAAAAGAATAAACCTCAGATACTGAACTCTTGTTATTTAAAACAGAATTAAAGTTTACTCTTTTTTCAAAAAAAACAGGATAGTTATCTTTCACATAATTTATATTTTTTATTATGGTATCAAATGCAGGCTTGTCATTTCGAAATACTCTGTAACAATTGTGTTTCTCATTTCCGTCAAGACTAACTAATAATCTAAAATCTTTTTCTGCAAGATATTCGGCATGTTTTTGGAGTAATATACCATTTGTGGTCATTGCAAATACAATATTAATTTTCTCAAAACTGAATGATTCAATGTAATCTACTACCTTTTTTATTAAATCCATATTCAACAAGGGCTCTCCTCCATAAAAGCTAACTTGATATTCTGACTTATGAGATTTATTT
>DAOVYZ010000025.1 GCA_030635365.1 Bacteroidales bacterium | reverse complement strand
AAAATATTAACAATTTATAATCGAATTGCTTGTTTTAGTCTTAGAATTCGGATCAAAATCATTTAGCCGAACTGATCCCGAGCGGTAGTCGAGGGATCTCAAGGGTTTTATTCCCCGCACCTTGGTGCGTATAAAAAGATAGTATTCCATTGAGATACCTCGTCAGCTTGCTGCGAGGAGTTTCATTTCTTTTTTGTAAATTCACGTTTAAAATTAACCCGAATTAATAAGGAATAGTTCAAAATGAACGAACTATCTATTCTATAAGGATAATTTTTAGGAAATAGAAGGAATTCCTGTTATTCTGAAAATAGAATGGAATAGGAGGAATAAAGTTCCCGTTATAATTAAATAGAAGGAACTTTTTGCTTCTATTTATATAGGTTTAATAAAAAAACTCACCTCAAAATGATACCGATTGATAAACTATAGCGTCTAATGAATAAACTTAAAAATTTAAAGATATGTTCGAAATGATAAGTAACTTAAATTTAGCGCCATTTTTTGGAATGGCATTCGTCATTTGCTTTTTTTACCTTGATTATCGGAATAAACAGATAAAAAATAGAGAAAAATCTGCCCTAATTGAAAAGGGATTAGATCCTTCACTTCTTGATTCCAAACTAAAGAATCAACTAAGCATTTCTAAAATCGGATTATTGTTAATTGGTATAGCACTTGGAGTATTCATTGGATATATACTAACCTTTACATTGGGCATTCCAAATTTTGTTGCATACTCAACAATGATTTTGCTTATATGTGGGATTATACTTGTATATATTCACAAATCAAAAACTGAATAGATATTGATTGTCTATGACAACTAACCAATATACCAATCAGAATTGTGATTATTCAACAATAATTAACAAATACAAAGATTTAGCTTTTAATATTGCTCTTAAAATCACAAAAAACGAGCAAGATTCTGAAGAGATAGTTCAAGACTCTTTTGTTAAAGCTTTCAGTGGATTGAATAAATTCAAAAATGATAGTCAGTTTTCAACTTGGTTTTATAGGATTGTTTATAATACAGCTATTTCTTCAATAAGGCATAAGAAACACATAGCTGTTAAGCTTGATCATAATCTAACTGAGATCTTAGAAAATACTCAAATTGAATCTGCAATTAGTAATCTTGATAAATATGACCGAAAACTTTTGATTAGCGAATCATTAGCAAAGTTAAATGAACTTGATTATACTATTCTTTCATTGTATTACTATGAAGAATTGTGTTTAAAAGAAATTTCCAAAATTGTAGAGAAGAAAACTAATTATTTAAAAGTTTTACTACAGAGAGCAAGGTTAAAGTTATACAACGGACTCAGTGTTTCATTAAAAAAAGAATTAAAGGAGTTGATATGAAAGCAAAAGATAAAGAATTCATCAAGGAAATAATATCATCTGATTTTAAAAGTATTTCGAATCAAGATTTTACATTTGATACAATTGAAAGAATTAAAGAATTAAAAGAGAGTAAGATAATCTATTCAAATTCAAGTGATATAACACTATTATTCCCTGTAATAATATATGTTTCGTTGTTTATTCTCCTTTCATTAATTACTGCTAGTATTTCATGGATTCAATTGGAGCAAATTGAAAATATTTTGCATTCGATTGAAATATTTTCTAGTTATTTATTGCACCCTGTCACGGTTTCAATCTTGTTTACATTTTCACTACTTTATTTGATTGATTTATTTTTAGAGAAAGCAAGTACATTATTTACAAAACCTAATGCATCATAAAACATAAGGGTTTTAGACGTTTTTGGTTGGTTTTTTGCAAGTAATAAGCTCCGCCAACTTTCTCACAACCAAAGGGCGTAAATCTGCGATTTGACGGATAAATAAAAAAAGCTAAATTTGTGTCTAATCGCATATTTGGCTCATGGTAATTTTGATAAGTAAACTTCTCAAAATCCCTTACGTTTCATATGCAAAGCCCGTTGTGTGTAATTTCACCTGAGAGAAGATTAAGGTAGAAATGATTTCGTATCTTAGCTTTCTTGATTTGTAGTTAATATACTTTGAATAATGTAGGAATAACCAGAAAATCCTTTAAAAGAGTATGGAGCTAAAACCGATAAGCTTATAAGTAGGTATTAATTTAAATAATAATTACAATGAAAAGAATTGTATTTTTAAGTATCATTTTATTCAATACATTGTCTTTTGTTTTTATTAGTTGTGAAAAAGAAAACGATGATGAAAATAATAGCAGAATTTCTTCTTGGACAGCTATTCAATCTTTAAAAGGAAAAAGTGTTGCACATTCTAGTGTGATACATAATGATTTTCTTTACATTATTGGAGGTAGTGATGGTTCTAATACATATGATTTGAAATCATTGTATTATTGTTCAATTAATTCAGGTGGAACACTTGGAAATTGGGTAGATGGGCCTAATCTTTCAGAGCAAAGAAGCAATTTATCTGCGCTAGTAAATAATGATTTTCTTTATGTTATTGGTGGTTTTGGTGGTCCTCTATCAAATTATATTGAATATGCTTTAATAGATCCTGATGGATCCATAGGAAATTGGCAAACTACAAAAGCATATGATATTGATAGGTTAGCCCATGAAACTGTAATTTATAATCAATACATATATGTTTTAGGAGGATTGGATAAATCTTTTAATAGTCTGAGTAATGTACAATATTCAAAAATTAATTCAGATGGTTCTTTAGGAGATTGGAATTCAACCACCAGTATTGATTTTGAAATTCATGATTTTACATGTATCGCATACAAAGGTTACTTGTATAGTATTGGAGGTAATACAGACAATAATAACGAAATTGATAATGTACAATATGCTGCAATATCTTCAGATGGATCTCTTGGAGAATGGTCAGATTTGAATCCTTTACCTGTACCACTTACAGCTCATACTGCTTTTTGTAAAGATGGATATGTTTATGTGCTTGGTGGATATAACAACTCAATTTATTATGCTAAAATAAATACTGATGGGACTATTAGTAAATGGGAGAAAGATTTAAATTCTTTTATGACTGCGAGAGGTAATCATTCAAGTAATGTAAACAATGATATTATTTATATAATTGGTGGCAGCGGGAATGGAGGTGAAGTGCTTAGTGATATTCAGAAAGCTTCATTTGTTAAATAAAAAATGTATTTTTTTTATGAATAGAGGAAAATAAACAAACTACACACAATCGAGTAGATGGCTGACGGCTGAATAGCCGCCAGTACACCTCCCCAGCTCGGCGTAGTTTAGCGACAGCGTAACTACGTCCTTTCATTTTAGGTAAGTTGCACTTACCTTTGCTTTGGAAAAGCAATATTCTGGGTTTAATTCTCAGAACTTTTTGTTACTTTTGAGTAAATAATTCAATCTTAGAATATCAATGAATGTAAAACTCACAGATAAGCACAAAATAAAGGTTAAAGAATCAGATGATATTTTTGAAGTTATGCGGCATATATTGCTACGTGACAATAAAATTGACAGGGAAAAAGAACATTTCTGGTTAATATGCATGGCAAATAACAACCTTATAGTTAATATAGAACTGGTTAGTTTGGGAAGTGTGAATGCTGTAACTGTAAAACCAATGAATGTATTTAGGGTAGCAGTATTAAAAGGGGCAGTAAAAGTTATTTTGTGCCATAATCACCCAAGTGGAGAGATGAAACCCTCGGAAGCCGACAAAGATTTAACCGACCGCTTAATACAAGTAGGACGCATATTAAACATAGAAGTAACCGACCATCTTATAATTACCACAAGAACCTTTATGAGTTTTGCCGACACTGGATTACTTCAAAAATTACAGGAAAGTACCAAATGGATTCCCCAATTCGAACTCATAGAGCGAATACGTGAAGAAGAAAAGAAAATAAGGGAAGAAGCAATGGCAATAGAAAAAGAGAAAACGGACAAAAAAATACAGAAATTAAAGGAGATAGCAGAGAAAGAGAAACAACTTGAAAAAAACAAAGCCTTAATTGAAAAGGAAAAAGCTCTGATTAAGAAGGAGAAAGAAAAAGCAAATGAAATTGCCAAAGCAATGAAAAAAGCTGGCGAACCAATCGAAAAGATTGCAGCATTTACAGGTTTATCACACGAAGAAGTTAAGAAATTGAAAGTAAAAAAGGCATAAAGTAGGTTATCCAGACCGTGTGCTATCTAATTAAATATACCATTTAATAATAATCTTATTTAGAATCAAAAAAAACTAACATTAGTTTGTAATCAGCCTGTAGTTAGCTTGTAATGGCTATGTATTTAGCTTGTAATGAGAAAAGAAACGGTATATGAGCTCTTATAATAGAATTAATAAGGGTTTTATAAAAAGGACAAGAATACAAATAGAAAATAACAATTCTTAAGGGGCATTTCACCGAAAAATTAAAAGCTTTTTAATTCCAAAAACTAATATTATCTTCGATTTTCTAATTTGAAAATATTAACCCTCATTCTCAAATGCAGTTTATTCAAAAAGTCTTGCTAATCTTAATACTTGTTTACAAAGTACAGTTGTCCTTTGCACAGAAGGTAAATGAAGTATATACTCCCATTGAGAATTATGTTAATGAGAATTCTAAGATTATACCAGTTAATGCACTTCCTGATTATAGTAATATTCTTAATTTGAATAAGAGAGTTCAACAAAACAATGATGCTGTAATGCGGGAAGTAGAGCAGCATCAAATAATGTTGAATGCCCGCTTGAATGAAGATATAAATCATTTTAATTCGAATGCTATTAATTATGAATTACCATCATATAGAAATAATATAGGTGCAGAGCATTATTGGGTTGCTTTGAGTCAACTTGATAAAATAAATAGTTCAGAAAAAGTCAATTTGCAAGACGCTGTTTATGTTGTTGAGAATGCTTTTTTCGAGAATAAATTAAGTTATGAGAAATTTTCAGGAACTATCCAGGAAATTGCAAATTTATGCAATGTTAAAATTCAAGATGAAAAAGGCAACCTAAACGACAACCTCACCAAAAACCTCATGCTGTTCCGGTTCATGTCCGATACCCTTGAGTTTTACGATACACAAAGCGAAAAGAAACTATATACCTACCCCATGAAATACGACTTCGAAGATTACATGGGTAAAAAGGACTGGACAAAAATGTTTGTAACAAAACTATTATTGAGTTATAAAGGGCAATGCCATTCAATGCCACTCTTATATATGGTACTTGCTCAGGAAATAGGAACAGAAGCATACCTGTCTTACTCGCCATCACATTCATTTGTAAAAGTGCGCGACAGAAATAATAGGTGGTATAACTTAGAACTCACCAATGGAGTAATCATTTCGGATGCTGCAATATTAGAAAGCGGTTTTGTGAAAGCTGAAGCAATTAAAAATAAAATCTACCTTGATACATTAGGGAATGATAAAGTAATGGCACAATGTTATGTTGATCTTGCACAGGGATATAAATCTAAATATGGCTACGATGAGTTTGTTATCACCTGTATTGAGAAGTCATTGAAATACTTTCCTAATAATATTTTTGCATTACAAATGAAAGCAGATTACTTAACATTACAATCTGCTTATGTTGCGAAACAATATGGCGAAAATAGATTTTCTGAATTGCGTCAGGATAGTGTTGCCGTAAATTTATTTAAAAAGCGCAATGCAATGTATAAAATGATAGATGAAATAGGATATGAACCAATGCCACCTGAAAAGTATGAAGCTTGGTTAAGATCCCTAAATCAGGAAAAAGTAAAAACAGAACACAAACAACAGATTTCTAAATTAAACCAGCTAAAAGGATTATGAGATTGAAATTATTGATATTATTCCTACTATTTTATCAAGTACAATATGCACAAGAACCAACAGATACAAATACGAATGATTTAGGTTATCTAGATGCGTTTGATGAGTTAAATGATATGTTGACAGGAAATAAAACTATTGACTTTAAACGAGCCGTATTTATTACTGAAAATGCTTATTTTGGTGATGCATTAGATTATGATGATTTTCTTAATATAATCAATAACTATACTTCATTAGCAAAAGGGATAATAAAAGCACGTAATTTACAATATAATGAAAAGGATAAAGAAAAAATTTCTGCTTATGCAGCTGTGTTTTCTATAATGCAAGATACTACAGAAATTCTTTTAGATAGTAATGTGATTGAGTATCATTTACCATTTACCTATGACTTTGAAGATTATTTTGGTGTTGAGGATTGGTCTCAAATGTTCGTGACCAAGCTTCTCTTAACACATAATGGTAACTGTCATTCCTTACCTATATTGTATAAAATTTTAGTTGAGGAATTAGGCGAAAGAGCTTATCTATCTCTAGCTCCTAATCATATGTACATTAAGTTACAGAGCAAAAAGCTAGGATGGTATAATACTGAATTAACTAGTGGCATATTCCCAATTGATGCGTGGTTAATGGCTTCAGGATATATTCATCTTTCAGCAATTCAGAATGGTATTTACATGGATACTTTAAGCCAGAAACAAAGCGTTGCACTATGTATGGTTGATTTAGCTCAGGGATACCAACGAAAGTTCGATACAGATAATGAATTTGTGTTGAAATGCTGTGATACTGCTTTAGAGTATTACCCTAATTTTGTGAATGCTCTATTATTAAAGGCTGAAACAATTCTACAATCTAATACAACAGAAAAAGATTTACAGGAACTAAAGATACTTTACCAGAAAATTCATAATTTAGGCTATCGAAAAATGCCTGAGAAAATGTACCTAGAATGGCTGGTTTCGTTAAAAGAAGAAAAGAATAAGTACCAAAATAAGAAAATTAATTTTAAATAATATGAGAACAATTAGAATCATTTTACTAGCAATTTGCCTAGTATTTCCACAAATATTGAAATCTCAGAATGATATCTTTAAAAAACACGGGATTAAAATAGTAACTTTAAGTAATGGTAAGTACAATGAATTTCACGATAACGATACAATAGTTGAAATTGGTTCGGCGTTATTTAATACAAAGTCAGGTAAGATTGTGGGAATTAAATCTAAACTATTAGAATCGGTTGAGTGTGACCCTGAAGTTATAAGTAGATGGATGTGTATTGATGCATTGGCAGAGGAATACTCAAATTGGAGCCCGTATAATTATGCCGTGAATAATCCAGTTAGATTTATTGACCCAGATGGAAACGTAGTTGTTGATGCAACTGGTAATCCTATCACATATTCATCAACTAACGGATGGTCATCTAATGCAACAGCAAGTGTTATGCGTATTGGTAATGCGATGATGAAAACTCCAACTGGTACTAAAATGTATAATAAATTGAGTAATGCTAGTTATCCTGTTACTATGACTGTATCTCAGGCAGATGGAAGGGGGAGACTTGGTATAAGTGACAATACATACAGGGGTGACAAACAAATAAGCTCAGATATAACCATATATGAGGGGAATATCACTAATGAAGTTAAGAAATTTAATAATTTAGGAGAATTAGCAAAAACAGAACCTTATGAGGCAAAAGCGGCTGTATTTGGGAATGATAAAGCTCAGGTTTTATTAGATGCACAATTAACCACTGAAGAAATGATTGGAGTTGTGGGCGTACATGAAGCAGAACACAGCACTAATCCTGATGCTCAATATCATAATAACGGTCGTAAATATGGTGCAGGTGGTAGGGAAACGTTAGCTAATGAACAGGAAATGCAAGCCGCTAAGGAAACGCCAGCGAGTAGAAAGGCTAAACCTATAATTATTCAGATAACCACTGTTACACCTGAATTAAAATAAAGCTTATGAGAACTATAATTTTATTAATTGGATTCAGTTTATTCTATCAGATTTGTGCAGCACAGCACGACGATTTGTATGAAAAGATGTACCAATTTCATCTATTAACTGGTGGTAGTAAGGTGAAAGAAACAAATTCAGATTATTCAAAATTATTATTTTTAGAAGATGTTTTATTAAAAGATACAGCATTTTCTAATGATTTCGGGATATACAAGTTTATGCTTTATGTAACTGAAGGAGAAAATTATAATATCATAATTAAAAAAGGTGAAAAAATAGAGTTTTATGATATGGCAAATCTAAACTTTGTAATTAAAAATGTATTATCACTTAAGGATTCAATATCTGATTTAAACAATGATGTTATGGTTAGGTATATTGAAGAAATATCAAATATATATGATGATAATAATAGATGGAGAACTGATGAAACAATGTTTAAATATCAGTTTGGGAACTATCATTTTTATATATCTTTTGATAATTATGTACGGAAAAAGGATTAATGAAAAAGATATTAATAATAATCGTTCTAGCAATACAGTTCTATAATCCATGTATAGCACAAGACTGTTTAAAATCAACACTTGTCAATTATTTACTTGAAAAAGGTGAACTATTATCGGGTGAAGAAACTAAGGATTATTATAATAGTGTATTCTATGTAGAGTTAGTAAGTAGAAATAAAGAGCTAAATCAAAAATATGGAGTTTACAAATTCGGTACTATATCTCCCGATACTGATAAATACATCTTGATAAAAAATGATACTAATTATGAAATATTGGATTTTTACTTATTACCTGAATCATTAGAGAAAGTAATTGCATTTCTAAAAATAATTGAAACCCCACCCGAAACCATATTAGAATATGTAGATATGATATTGCTAGAATATCGATACATCGGTGGTGGTGATTGGGTTGATGAAGATTAATTTATGCAGTAGCAAGAATTGCACTTGAAGATAATCTTCAACTACTAGAGGCATTAGGAGTAATCGTAAGAAACTAAATGCCAAAAACCCTATACAAACATATTGGTAAGCCCGAAAAAACCATAACACATCCCAGGACTTACCAAAAAGTTTGTAGCCTACCCAATTTTGCACTATCGTGCAATAAGTATTTGCCCTCTAAAATAAATTTATTTGTGCTTCGTGGATAACTATCTACCAACATTGACAAGTATAGGAATTCTAAACGCCCAACTTAACCAAGTATATAATTTCAAAATTAAATATTGAATTGAATAAGAAACTTCAAGATTGGTTTAAACTGAAAGTTGCGGATTTTTTAAAAGAGTTAAATAAAGAAACAAATAAAAAGGAAAATGTCAGTATTTCAAAAAAAGAAGAAAGTAGAATGGATGAATCTTTTTGAAGAATACCAAACTGAAGCCAAAAATCTTCAAAACGATATTTTATTAATGGACAAAGAAATTGACAAAAAAGTTTATGAATTGTATGGTTTAACAGAAGAAGAAATTAAAATTGTAGAAGAAAGTAATAATTAGTCCTCGCTACCGCACGATTGTATCGTGTGGTTTTTAAGATCAGTCCATTTTACCACTGGATTAACACTTCTTACCAACGGATCAGTACATTTTACTACCAGATCAACCCATTTTACCAATGGATTAACACTTTTTATCATCGGATTAATACATTTTACCACCAGATTAGTACATTTTACTATTATTGCCCATCCAACTCACATTGAAACCAAAATATTCTACAAAAAAAAAGAATTTAATTTTATGGTCTCAAATAAAAATGTAATTTAGTTTATTATTAACCAATTAAATTTTAAACAAATGAATTTAAATCTTAAAATTCCAACATCAAAATTCTTCGAGCGTGTACGTATAGCATTAACAAATGCAGAATCCCATGCAGAAATTAAACCTTTAATATCCCAATTCGGTATGGATGAAACTAAAATAGCCGAAGGTTGGGTGGTGTTCAATAAAGCAAAAAATAGTTTCGAGCTAAAAGATCAAGAAGATATTGATAAAAAAGTTTCATCAAACGAATACAAACAAACATTTGAAGAATTCTTAGGCCTGTTTAAAAGGCATCGTAACCAATCTTTAATATTCTTCAAAAAACATCCCGACTTCTTAGTCAAATTAGGCATAAAAGGAAGACTACCCAGTCAGTACAATAAGATTTTCGATAATGCCAAGAATTTTTATCATGCCATCCAAAAACATTCTGACATTCAGGAAAAACTATTACTCTGTAAAATAACTCCTGAAACAGTAACCGATTGTTTATCAAAACTAAATAATGTAATGTCATTACGTGCCACCTTCGACAAAGAATCAGGAGAAGCACAAGATGCAACAGTACAGAAAAACCTAGACCTGATAGAACTAAAAGAATGGATTGAAGAATTTGATATCATTGCCAAAATTGCCTTATATGACAAACCACAATTATTAGAATCACTAGGCATATTTGTTCGCAGTTAGCCAACCCTATTACAAACACATTGGTAAGCCTGCGCAAATCAACATACAGCCAAAGGCTTACCAAAAAGTTTGTAATCCTCCCGAAAACTTTCGGGACCAATTTTGCACTATCGTGCAATAAGTATTAAAATCCTATAACAATTAAATATCAATGCTTTTAATACACTGATTAGTTACAAAAAAACAAAAATCTTTTTACAACTTCTTTTTTACATTTTCGGTTTCAAATATTCATTCTAAGTATTTGCACAGTCATTCTTTAAAAATCCGTACTCATAAATATTCATTAGGTGTATTTAGCATTTGCTCCATATTTTTGAACTGTATTTAGTGGCTATAAGAAAACGCCACTTTACAAAAACAGGTGTTTTCTTAGAAACACTATTTAGTGTCTGCAAGAAAACTCTTAAATTTTGAAGTCTTTGATAAGAAAAGGTCAAAGACAAGGCTTTCGAAGTCTTGAAAATAAGGAGTTTACTTTTGTAAATGACTTTTTTCAAGACGAGAGTAACGCAGTATTTGGCGTTTTCTTGCAAAGACTATTTAAGAAAATAAAAACGAATAAAAAATGAAAAGAATTACCGTAATAATCATCTCTGTATTGATTTCCTTCCAATTAAAAGCTCAGGAAAATGTTTTGGAAGAATATATAAAACAAGGACTAGAAAGCAATTTGGTGATAAAGCAAAATAATTTAGCATTAGAAAGTGCCCGGCAATCATTAAAAATTGCAAAAGGAATGTTTATGCCTAAAATAAATACACAATCAAGATATACTTTGGCAAAAGGAGGGCGCACAATAAATTTTCCTATTGGAGATTTAATGAATCCGGTATACAATACATTAAATGATATGATTGTAGCCCAAGGTGGTAGTCCTCGATTTCCGACAGTACAGAATGAGCAAATTAACTTTTTACGTGAACAGGAATACGAAGTAAAGATTTCTTTAACTCAGCCACTTTATTACCCATCATTGGCAATAAATAAGAGAATTGAGGAGCAAAAGCTATTTATGTCGCAAACCGAACTGGAACAATATAAAAGAGAACTTACATTTCAAATAAAAGAAGCTTACTATAACTATATGAAAGCCTTGTTATACTCCGATTTAATTCAAAAGACAAAGAATGTTGTTAACGAGAATCATAGGGTAAGCCAGAAATTAATGAATAATGATCTGATTACCCGAGATGTAGTTCTTAGGGCAAAATCAGAAATAAGCAAGATAGAGCTCTATGAAACAGAGGCTGGTAAAAATATTGAAATGGCTAAGAGTTATTTTAATTTTCTTTTAAACAGGGGGCTAAATGAAGAGATTGTTGTTTGTTCCCATAATAAACTATATGCAACTCCACAATTAGATGAAGTTACGGAAAGTGCATTATTTGATAGAGAAGAACTAAAATTAATAGAGCATCAGCTGAATATAATGGATAATGTTGTTGATTTAAGCAAAGCAGATATGTTGCCAAAGCTTTTTTTAGCAGTTGATTATGGTATACAGGGAGAAAAATTTGAAGTAGATGGAGATTCGGACTTTATTATGGGGTCTTTTGTTTTGAACTGGGATTTATTTAATGGAAATGTGAATAAAAACAAAAAAAAGAAAGCCTTGATTGAAAAACAATTAGTGCAATTTAAAAAGGAAGAAATAAGCAATCGGATACAATTGGAGATCAAGCAAAATTTATTTGAGCTTGAAGAAAAGTTGAAAAATAAAGAATTAGCTAAAACAAGAAGTATTGAGGCGTCTGAGGTATATAGAATCATTGAGAAAAAGTATGGTTTAGGTGAAGCCTCATTAATTGAATTGCTTGATGCACGAAATAACATGACGGAGGCTGAATCACAATCAATACTTACAAACTACGATTACCTTATAAGTATTGCAAGGCTGGAAAAAAACTCAAATACATCTTTAACATTATGATGTTGTATTCATTGCCATATTATTCAGGCTCACTCTAATTAAATATTAAAAAATCAGGGTATTATAAAAATTTGCAGAAAGCTATAAACTAAAAAATAAGAAAATGAAAAAGATTACTCACCATTTGAACTATAAAATAATAGGCCTTATTCTATTGTTTGCAGGGTTTATTGCAGAGGGATGTAGTGACTCTGATGCAAATACCCATGCTCAGGAAACCGAAGGTATTCCTGTAAGCGTTGTAAAACTTAAAAAAGAAGAAACAACTTTTCCTGTCCATGTTTCAGGGAATATCAGTGCCAGCAAAGAAAGCCGTTTAAGTTTTAAAACAGGAGGTATTATCGAATCAATTTTTGTGGATGAAGGCGATGAAGTAAAAAAAGGCCAAATATTAGCAAAACTAAATCTGAAAGAAATAAATGAACAAGTTAATCAGGCTAAAATTGGGTTGAACAAAGCAAAGCGCGATTATGAAAGAGCAAGTGCCCTTTATGCAGATACGGTAGTTACTTTGGAGCAATTTCAAAATGCAAAATCGGCATTGGATGTTGCAGAGGCTAATGTAAATATAGCTGAATACAACTTGAAATTTTCAACTATTACTTCACCTTCAAAAGGAGTAATATTAAAAAGGTTTTTTGAAGAAGATGAAATAGTTGGCACAGGAATGCCTATTTTTTATTTTGCTTCGGCCGAAGAAACATGGCGATTAATAGTTGGTGTTTCAGATAAAGATATTGTTAAATTGAATCTTGAAGATAAAGCCACAATTACAACAGATGCATATCCCAATGATAACTTGAACTGCACAGTTTCAAAAATTGCAAACTCCCCGGGGCAATACACAGGCCTTTACGAGATAGAATTATCAATTAATAGTTCTGACCTAAAATTAAAGCATGGATTTTTCGCTAAAGGGGAGATATATCCATCATATAAAAATCTATGTTTTAGTATCCCTATAAATGCAGTACAAGAAGGAATAGGGAATAGAGTAGTGTTTTATTCTGTTAGCGAAGGTAATAATGTTGCAATTAAACAAGAGGTAAGTATGATTTCAATTACCAATGATAAAGTATTTTTTAAATCGGATAAATTGTCTGAGAATATGCTTATAGTAGTTGAAAAACAAAAAGAATTAAAACACTTAGACAAAGTAAAAGTGATTAATTTAGAATTATTGGCTGGGTTAAACTAGTGTTAAGTCAAGCATGAACTAATCTATAAACCTGTCAGGATTTTGAATCCTGACAGGTTTT
>DAOVYZ010000214.1 GCA_030635365.1 Bacteroidales bacterium | reverse complement strand
ATAATGATAATGATTATTATAAAAGTACTAATTTAAATGGTTCTGTTGATTTAAACTGGGTATTGTTCCGTGGATTTGGAGCAAGAATTACAAAACAAAGTCTTGAAGAACTGGAAAAAATGTCGGAAGGAAATCTGGCAATAACAGTTGAAAACACCATTATTGATGTAATTCTAGCTTATTATAATATTCTGCTAACAGAAAAAAGCATGGATATTGCTGAGAAAAACATGAATCTTTCAGAAGACAGATACGAGCAAGAAAAGCATAAGAAACAACTAGGAACATCGGTTACTTACGATCTTTTACAAGCTCAAAACTCATATCTGGAAGATAAATCTAATTATCTGTCGGCTAAATCATCTTATAATAATGCCAAAAGACAGTTAAATAATTTAATGGCTGAAGCATTGAATAATGAATATTCATATACATCATCATTTGATATTGCAGCTAAAGACTTCGTTCAATCCGATTTAGAAACTAAAATGTTGGAGAATAATAATACACTGAAAAATCAATATATCAATTTAGAAATGGCAAAGCTGGATATAAAATCAGCTAAGAGTGCTTATTATCCAACGATTGCAGCAGGAGCTTCAGGCAGTTATTCAAACAACGAAATGGATTATGAAACTATGAACAATATGGATAATTCTTCATCAGGATTTAATACCGGTTTAAGTTTGAGTGTTTCATATTCCATTTACGAAGGTGGAACTCGGCGCAGAGCGTTACAAGCATCCAAAATCGAAAAAGAGATTTCTGAAATAGAAACAGTTGATATGGAACAACAATTAAAGAATCAATTGGCTCAGGAATTTGAATTTTACCAAGTAAGACAAGAATTATTAACTCTTGCTGAAGAAAATTTAAAAGCAGCTGAATTAAATCTTGAATTATCGAAACAGAAATACGAAAACGGTTCCATAAACTCTTTCAACTATAGAGATATACAGCAATTGTATTCAAATGTTGCATTGAGTTATCAGAATGCAATGTATAATCTAATCCAAAGTTATCACACTTTGTTAAGGTTAACCGGTGGTGTTATTGATGATTTAAACTAAACAAATAATTATCGGGAATATTATAGAGTCTAGACTTGTAGGAAGCTCTATGAATGTGAGTTCATTAGTTGCAATATTGGCACTCTCTCTTTGGGGAGTTGGGGTACAACAGGGATGATATTAAGCGTTCCTATTACAGTCATTATGGTTATTATATTTGCCAAATTTGAACAAACAAAGTCCATTGCTATTATGCTTTCAGATAAGGGCAAAGTATAAACTTACAATGTTTTATTATATGAAGAAACGTAACGACATACAACAACAATAAACGGATTGAATTAGAAATTAATACACAGAAAAGTGATATTATTAAGATTAAGCAAGAATTGAAGAATAATATTAACCCGGCTGGCGCAGATATGCAAGGCTTAACTTTCGGGGATACTGAAACAAGGCGAAAACCCGCACAGCTTCAAACCCGCGGACCGTTAGAAAGATATTATGCTACCATGTAAAGTTCCTCGGGCAAATTGTCCCTTCTTGTAGAACAAGATTTCACCGTATTCACCATATTTAATGCTTGAATCAATACCAAATATTTTACCGTCAAAAAGTGAGATTACATTGGGCAATGATGTATGGCCTACTATAATATGGTTTGAGCTGAAGTGATTTAATATCTCCTGAACTTTTTGTTCATTAAGATTTGGGCTTTCAAAATAGCCTCTATACCATATAGGGCCATCGTTGCTCATTAAAAATGTTAAATCTTTGTTTTCTAAAATAGTATTCCAGTTATGCCCTACAATATTATTAATAAATAACTTATTTGCTTTTTCAGGCGTAAATTTCCAAACTACAAATTCAGGAGATATCCCGGCATGAACAAAAAGCATATCATTTATTGTTACAATAACAGGTTTGGTGCGTAACCATCTTCCAATAAAAGTATTTTTAGTATACAATTGATAGTACGTAGTACCCATCAATTGTGCTGTTTTTATATACTTAGGATGTATATATCTTAAATCGTTATTTAGTACCATCAGTTCATGGTTACCCAATAAAACATGTACTTTCCCTCCTGCTTTATTAGCTTGTTTTTCAAGTCTGTAGATAAGCCAAAGCGATTCTGTTACATTGGGGCCTCTGTCTAGTATATCTCCGAGAACAACCAAATGTCCGTCACCAAACGACCAATTATATTTATTATCAATTACCTTGTATTGCTTTAGTAATTTTACGAGAACGTCATATTGACCATGAATATCACTAATGGCAATAAGATTTTCTACGTCTTCATAATCTTGTTTATAATTAACGTTGTTATAATAATTATTTTTTGCCCATTTTGGGTCAAAATCAAACCCAAAATTCCGTTTAATCATGTAGTAATTATCGTCGGCTACTTTTCGTTCAACTAATCGGCCATTTTTTATCCATCTTACAATTATATTATTATTTTCATAAAAAATATATGGGCCATCAGATATATTTTTATTGTTGAAGTATTGTGACTCATAATTTTCATTATCGCCTGGGTCATTTTCAGTTTTATCAAAAATAAATGATAAACTTCCTAGAATTATTAGAAAGCTTACTATAACCAATGATATCTTTTTAATAAAATCCCCCATTTTTATATTCCTATATTACACTGTATTAACATTTTTATTATAGGAATAGTTCAAATGTAATTCTTTTTCTTATTAATTGAAAAGATAATTTTGATATGATATTCATCAGTAATAATTGGGCCTTTAAATTAGTCTAAATATTTATTTAGAAATTTTATAGGATCATAATAAAACTTCTCCAGGTACGACTTTGAATAACATATTAATGAAAAAGAATTATATAGCCTTTGTGGATTCTTATTATTTGGTTTAATAGGTAATGGTTTTATTTTTAAAACTTCAAAATGAAAATGATCAAATTGCCAACCATACTTATCCAATTCTTTTTGATTCATAAACCTGGCAATTGGAATTTTAGGGTTAACTTCATCATTGACCTTAACTCTTATTCCGGATATATGTTCGTATAGAGTTCAAAACTGAACAGTATTAGTGCGATGTTCAATAATAACTTGGGCATAGGGGCCATCATTTCGCATACTAATTACTATGCCTTCGGCAATTGAATAAATTGGTTCATTAACATAGTTTTTAACGGGTCTTTTAATATCTATTCCCGTATGATAATGAGCTGGAATATTGGGGCGGGCTTTTCTCATTAAGCCAAATTCCCCGATCTCAGTTAATTCAATTGGATCAAGTATATTCCTATTTTGAGAGTTAACAGGTAATTGAATATCCGGTTTTTGAAATAATACAAATAACAGGAATGTAAAAACTACGATAAATTTCATTGAATATGCTAATTGATATATTTTAAAAATTCTTTATTGTTGCTTATAGAAATTTTATCGAAGTCATTATTGAATTCTGTTACGAACATATTCAAATAATCTTCAAAACTTTCAACATTAAGCATGTCCAAATAAAAATCAGATCCATATAAAACATTGCTTTGAATGTCCGGGTTGGTATCAAATAGTTTTTGTTTAAACAATGAAAGAGTCATGCCATCGGTTTCTGCGAAACAGGAAAGATCAGTATAAAAATTAGTAAATTCATTCTTTTTAAGAAACGAAAGAATAGTTTCTGCCCATGAGTATGATTCATAATCGGGCTTTTTGCCCTCAAGGAAATTAATATAATTGTGCAATTGTCCCGAACCTCCAAAATGAGCAAGGTTTAAGCGTAGGTTTTTGAATTTATCCAAAACTTTATTCCAAATTTTAGGATGATTTAGTACCATTGCTCGTTCTTCAATTGCTCCACTGTCAAATCGAAAATGAAGAATGTCGATTTTTTTGGTAAATTCAACAGCCCCATTTACGTATTCAATTTCTCGCTTATCTGAGTTATATATATAACCATGTATATTAACAGAATTATTAAGAGTGGCAAAACCGGCATCAGAGCAATGTGCAGTTATGGGTATATCATTTTTAAGGCAAAAATTGTATAGGCAATCTTCGTCAGATGAATATTGTCCTGAAGTACCATATAGTAGTGGGTCTGTGGGAGAATAACCAATGGGGGCATATAGTTTAATACCTATGAAATCTTTTCTTTCACCAACTTCTTTTTTTACAATATCAAGAATTCCTTCTTTCCTGGGGTCTACGCTTAAAAATGGGTAAACAGATTCTTTATGATTGTTTTTGAGTTCTTTAAGTTGCTTAAATTGTATTTCAAAATTCTTCTTACTAAATAAATGAAAATCATCTTTTTCTGCAGAGAATCTTTCAATTTTATTTTCTAATTCCATTACTTTCTTTTCCAGACGAAGTAGCTTGTCATTCAATATTTTACTTTCGTTCGCAGGAAATTTATCTAATTGTTTTTTTGCTGATATTAAGTAATCGTTAATGGAATTTCGTAAATGATGATGAATCTTTTGATTCGGTTCACCCTTAAAACTTTTAAGCATATTGTTTTGGATATCACCCAAAACATACGTAAGGTCTAGCATTAAAGGAGTAACAATATATTCATTGTTGTAAACCTTTTGCATTTCTTCGTATATTCCTTCAGTATCGTTGTTTAACCCTATATCAAGAAAGTGTATGAGGTTTTCAATGTTTTTAAGAAGTTTGTCAAGGTGAGTTATATCAAGAAATCTGACTATTTCACCTATTTTTAATATGCTAAGAATAATACGAACTCCAACTGAAAGTACATCTTTTTTTAATACATGGCAATGTGCGTCAATATGCTTATTCATTTTATTTAATTTTAGGTAAATACTTAAATTAAAGTTAAGGAAAGTTTTTTAACCAAAAAAGGAGGGTAGTAATTATAAGGTTAATAAATTGAGAATTTAAAATATAGAAAAGATATTTACACTTTAGTTTTTATATCCTGGTATATCCGAATCAATAATAACTACATTGCTTTCTCCTGTTATTAATAAGGAATCATTTTTTACTGTACAATTTTTTATATTACCTATCGAAGAGATAATTACAAATTCATGCAAATAATCTATTTCAGAAGGAACCCCGGGGTTAACACCCCTATCATTATCTTTAATGATGGTATTTTCCAAAATAAAATTAGATTTAAATAATCTTATTGCAGGTGCGTAAGCACCGGCAATATTTTTTGATATTTCAGAGTCAGTTATTATAACGTTTGAGTACTTACATTCCAAACCACCACCAAAATGAAACGATTTATTGCCTACAACCATTACATTCGTTAGTTCTAAATAGGAACTATCACAAAAAATACCACCTCCATCACCCCAATATGTAGGATACATAACAAAATTTCTGGTTACAATAAGGTTAGTTAAAATTAAATTGGAGTTCTTACAATATATTCCTCCACCTTTTACTGATGCATTACTTATAGCCCAGCCTTTTCTTATAGTTAAACCATCTATCTTTACAGTGTCATTAATATTTTCTATCCATATAGTATTATATGTTTCGGTTCCGTCGATAACTGTTTCACTAATTGATAGGGAGTCTTCAGCATCATATATACTTTTTATACATAATGCTTTGTCAATCACAATATTTTCGTAATATTCACCAGGATGTAATAGGATTGTATCATTGGGCTTTGCGGTATATATAGCTTCTTGTATAGTAAGAATTTCATTTGGCACCTCAATTGTTGATCCATATCTATCTTCATCATCACCACATGATGCCAACATAAATACAAAAAAAATGAAAATAAACCCTTTTTTCATACACAAATACATTCTTGCCTAAAGGTATAAAATAAAATGTCATTTTGAAATTAAAATAATAAACTATTAAAAAAAATACAAATGAATTAAGCTATAATTTGTATTATTGATGTTCAAAATTAATAACAATGGAAAAGCTAAAGAGAAATTTAAATGATTCGAAATATTTAAAGTGGTTAATACTTCTTTTGGTTGGTTTTGTAAATGAAAGTGAGCGAAAAAGATCAGTACAAGGCGGAAGGTAAAATATTCCACAGGTATAGCAGTAGCTATGTCGAGGAAAGATTTTTCCTGACAACGAAGTAATGATTTTTGTAGCCATTTGTAATAAAAAGTAATTATTAGAGGTTGCCTTTATTAAATAATTTTAGTTAATGTAAAATATTAATTGAATACTAATTGAAATCATGACTTTACTCAACAGAACTACCGTTTTCCTAATTAATTACTCTGAGTTACTATTTTAATAAATAGGGTTTGCTGATAAAGTATTATTATACATATAATATAATAATTATCAACCATATATGTTGATAATTATTGCATGAATCAATAGTCTAAATGCAAATAAAAATGTAATTT
>DAOVYZ010000354.1 GCA_030635365.1 Bacteroidales bacterium | reverse complement strand
TATTTCTTCAGATTTATTCGAAGAAGAATACAAACCGAAAATTAAGGATTATTCAACATATTTGAATCGGGAAATACTTTAAAAAGTATAAGACTCATAATTAATTTTATAAAAAAGAACTGTCCAAAAAACTCCTAAATAGTAAAAACCACTTCGACAGATTTATCGAACTATTATTCCCTACGGTCATGAGAGAAGTTCTCTTGCGAAGCAAAAATATGATCACTTACAAGACTTTTTGGACAGCCTCTTCACTTATATTTTTTAATAGTATATTTATATTACAGGATGCTTCTTCAGTAACTTATCAGAACTATTCATTAATATGTCTACATATTGTGCTCTTAAATAAACATAAGGATCTTTACAATTATTACGTGATAATTTACCTCTAAAGTCATTAAGTGTTTTATATCCTTTCGAATCCATCCATTTCTCAACTTGCTCCAGAATCTTAGCAATTTGTTGAATCTTGTTTTTATATAATGTACTAACTACCTGTACTGTATCAGCACCCGCTATTAACATCTTTATTGTATCTTCACCATCAAATACTCCACCTGAGCTACTAATATCTGCTTTAATGTTATTATAAAGTAATCCGGCATATCGAAGTGCCAATCGGTAATCACCCTTATTACTTAAATTAAAAGGGAATAATGGTTTTTCTTCATTGATATCAATTTCCGGTTCAAATAATTTATTAAATAAAACAAAACCTTCCACACCAATTTTGTCAATTTCAGAAATAAAATTTAAAGGACTACTATAAAAAGGACTTAACTTAATACTAATTGGAATACTTACAACTTTTTTAATTGCCCTTATTATTTCTAACTGCTGCTCTTCATAATCATTCCCTTTTAGATTAGTTTTTTTAGGAACATTATAGTTAATTTCCAAAGCATCAACTCCTGTTTCCTCAATAAGTTGTGCATACTCAACCCACGTTTCCTTATATATTGCATTAATACTTGCTATTAAAGGAACTGATGTATTTTGTTTAGCCTTTTTTAATTGAAGTAAAAAATCTTTAGGGCCTGCATGCTCCATTTCGGGAAATAATTTTGTCATTTCAGCATACCGGTCATTATAAGCCATTATATCTTCATCAAATTCAGCAGCCTCAAAATTTACTTGTTCTTCAAATAATGATTTATAAACAATTGCACCCACACCGGCATCTTCCATTGCTTTAATATTTTTTACATCTAATACAAGATTAGAAGATCCCGCGATAACCGGGCTTTTTAGTTTTAATCCAAGATAGTTTGTACTTAAATCTGCCATATAACAAGGGTTTTAATTAAATATTTGAATTCTTTACAATAAATAACAAAGTTGAAATCAAAATTGTTTAATATTTTCCTGTTATCGACTCCAAAATACCTGATTTATTGCAGCTTTGCCGAAGACTAAACTGAGTGGAATTGCAACAAAAAAGTGGACAAAAAGTTAAGCTACTAAAAATTTACAAAGATTACTTTTCAGTTTTTTGTATAACTTTATTTATAATGCATATTTAGTAATTATTCACAATACATATTATGTACAATTTATAATTCCTGTATTTCTCTGAAATCCAAATATATTTTTGTACAACTATCTTGTTTGACTTCAAAAGTATCTGACCAATATCCTATTTTTGTTTTATGTGTTCCACAATAGCATTCTGCCAAGTAATTATATGTTCCAATTGCTTTTGTTACAGTTAAACAATTTTCAGACCCACAATCAGGAATACTATCATATGGTTGAAAATCATAATAAATAGTACCAACGCTCTTATCATCGATAATTACATTTACTTCAACAGGGCCACAGTCAAGAAGATCTGTAAATTTCCAGAATACAATTTCTCCCGTGTTTTCATTATCAACTTCATCACATCCGTAAAATGTATTTATTGCTATTAAAAAGCATAACAGGTAACTCATTGTTTTCAGTTTCATTGCTTAATAATTTTTTTAGTAATTTCTTTATCCTTTGAGAATATCTTTGTGCGAGCCCTCGCCCCAAATGTAAGTTTTACTATTAGCTTTTATTTGATTGATACTTTGGGCATATGTTAAAGATAAAGATGTTAATGATAGTGTTAAAAGAAGTAAAATCTTTCTCATAATAAATATTGCTATATTTTTTAAAAACATAAAGATAATGTTTTTTAGCCCTACGAGGGTTTTAGACCCTCGTAGGGCTAAAAAACAAAGCATTATTCTATACCCAAAATCTCAGGTTCGGTTTTATGACAAAAAACAAAATTATACTTATCATTGAACATTTCAATAACCTGATTACGAGCAATCGATGTAAAGCTATTATCAACAATCACATTATACGAAGAATACTTCCACTCAGAAATATCAGAACTTAAATCTGCTAATACCGGATTAAAATGAACATAATGAATAAGTTTGACTAAATATTCCTTATTATCAATCTCTTTTCTCTTAAACCTATTCATAAATAAACTACCTTTTCTCTTATTCTCTTTATTATAAGACTGAGAATAAGAATTAAATAAATGAGAAAACTGTTTACTAATCAACAATGAAATAGAGGAAGCTTCTCCATCCCTACGAGGGTTTTGAACCCTCGTAGGGCAATTTCCCCCGCGGACAATGCTTTTATTTAAAATTTCTTTTTCACTTTTTATTTTTATTATAAAATGAAAATGATTGGGCATTAAACAATAAGCATACATATCAACATATTCGAGCAAATATTTTTTAAATAATTTAAGAAAAAACAAATAATTATTATCCGAATTAAATAATTGTTCATTACCAACAGCATGATTATATATATGATAAAACCTGTCTTGTTCCAAATATGTTTTTGTATCTGCCATAAATTCAAAATTTAATCTATGATATTTTTACTCGCTGGTCAGCTTTCTATGTACTAGCTTTCCACCTAGTGTTACTCCCTACGAGGGTTATGAACCCTCGTAGGGAGTAACATCATGAGAAATTTTTTCTGTTTTAATAAATATGAATTTACAAAAATATAAGGAATTCTATACGATTAAACATGAATAATCCGGGTTAAGAAAGAAAAGGCTGTTTCTCAATTTTAAGAAACAGCCTTTATTCCTTTGGTATATTATTGTTCTATTCTATAGTTAAGCGTTTATAACTATTATATCTCCATTTTGCATCAACCTCAGCTTGTGCAAATAACTTGTCTGCAACATCCGGGAACGATTTCTTTAATGAAGTATAACGCACTTCGCTTTTTAAGAATTCCTGGAACTTAGTCCAATCCGGTTCTTTTGAGTCCAGTTCGAATGGGTTTTTACCTTCAACTGCCAATAATGGGTTATACCTATAGTTATGCCAGTAACCGGCTTCAACAGCCAATTTAGTTTCTAACTGAGATTTACCCATTCCTAATTTCAATCCATGATTAATACATGGTGCATAAGCAATTATTAATGAAGGGCCCGGGAATGCTTCAGCTTCTTTTATTGCTTTAAAATATTGATTTTGACTTGCACCCATAGCTACTTGTGCTACATAAACACTTCCATATGACATTGCCATCATACCAAGGTCTTTCTTGCGTAATCTCATACCGGCTGCGGCAAATTTTGCAACAGCTCCTACCGGAGTTGCCTTTGATGCCTGACCCCCTGTATTTGAATACACCTCAGTATCCATTACAAGAACATTTACATCCTCACCTGATGCTAAAACATGATCTAATCCACCATAACCAATATCATAAGCCCATCCGTCGCCACCAAATATCCATACTGATTTTTTAATCAGGTATTGTTTTAACGCTAATATTTCCTTGGTAATTTGACTATTTTCTTTCTCACATGCCTCAACAACTTTATTTGAAGCCAATTTTGAACCCTCAGCATCTGTCATTTTCTCAATCCATTCCTTAAATGTTGCCTGAGTGTTTGCAGAAACTTCATTCATTGAAGCATTCATTTTTTCTGAGATTCTTTTACGAAGTTTTTCAACACCAACTGCCATACCCATTCCAAACTCAGCATTATCTTCGAATAATGAATTTGCCCATGCAGGGCCTTTTCCTTCATTATTTTCACAATATGGAGTTGAAGGTGCTGATCCACCATAAATTGACGAGCAACCAGTTGCGTTAGCAACCATCATGCGGTCACCATACAATTGCGTTATTGCCTTAATATAAGGAGTTTCACCACAACCGGCACATGCACCACTAAACTCAAATAATGGTTGTGCAAACTGGCTATTCTTAACACTTTTATCCTTTTGTAAAACGGCCTCTTTATATCCAACTTTATTATGCATATAATCCCAACGTGTATCTTCTACTAATTGAGAATCAAGCGGCTTCATTACTAGTGATTTTGTTTTAGAAGGACAAACATCTACACAGTTACCACAACCTGAGCAATCAAGTGGGCTAACTTGCATTCTAAATTTATATTCTTTAGTTCCACCTATACCTTG